>DATHKS010000001.1:0-7559 GCA_035488975.1 Chitinophagaceae bacterium
TCCAGGTATAGCTGCGTGACCTCGAAAGATACCTGACGAGTAGAGGCCGGTAGGTCCTCGAGACAATATATTGTACCGCTGTCCTCATATTAAAAACCTTCAATCTCCGGTTGCCGGTATTTCCACAACACCTGCAGGGCCTTCAGTTCGTAGGGCATGGAATAGATGCCAGCCTTGTACCTGAAGTACGACAGGCCGCGCATGAGTTTCTTCTTCATGCCCGTCAGCCTGATATCGGAGACGGTTGGGTAATAACTATTCAACACGATCTCGAAGTCTCTTATCTTATCGATCATCTCCGGTGTCAGCCACGGCGTCAATGGATTCTTCCGCAGGTCGAACGATTCCCATTGCGGGCTGATCCATTCCTCTAATTTCTCGGGGAAACGAAAGCCCGATTCCAGTACCTTCTTGTACATGTCCGATCCTTCTACGGGAACGGGACTGTAGACATAGATGATGATCTCCGTCCGAGGATTGATCGACTTTATCTCACGGATGAAGGCGATATCGTCGTCTATCTGTTTCATCACCTGTTTCGCCGTAGGAGCAGGCGTGCCGAGGACGAACGAATATTCCGGTATGATATCGAACTTCGCCATCCTTGCCGCGAATTCCCTGATCTGCGCCGCACTTTGCGTTCCGCCCTTGTCCATTTTCTTCAGTATCTCATCGTTGCCGGTCTCCGCGCCGAAGAAGATCATCTTGCATCCCGACTCGCGCATCAGCGCGAGGGAACTGTCCGAGTATTTATTTATCGTATCTATTCTTCCCTCTCCCCACCAAACCATTTTATCGTTCTTGATGAGGTTGGCAAAATCAACCGTCCTTTTTTCCGACACGAAGAAGTTATTATCGTGGAACTCGATCGCATTGCCGCCATAGTTATCCCGGAGAAGTTTTATATCCCTGTAGATACATTCTGCCGAACGTCCTTTCCATCTTGCATTATAGATAGGGACCACGGCACAGAAGGAACACTTGAAGGGACAGCCCACGCTGGAATGATACGCGATGGTGCGCGATCCGAGATAGGTCTTACCGAGATATTTCTTAAGAGAATAAAATTGATTCAGCTTCTCATAGGGCAATAGGGGCAACTCATCCTGGTCATAAAGCTCATCCTTTCTCGTCTTCACGATCTCGCCGCCGGACTTGTAGATCAGGTTGCCGATGAGGTCGAAGGGCTTGTTATGCTCGAGGGCATCGATCAATGCCGGGAAACATTTATCACCGGGGCCATTTATCACGAAGTCGACCATGCCGGAATTGAGGACCGACCCGAACTGGTTGGCCGGGAAGTAACCGCCCCAGATGACCTTTATCCCGGGATATTCCTCGCGTATCCTTTTCGTAACCGGTATGGCCTGCTTGAGTTGCGGACCGGGCATGCTCGTACACCCGAAGTAGCCGAAACTGCCCGTGGCGAGATACGAGAATATCTTGGCCGCAGGGTCCTGCTCCAGGTTTCCATCTACGATCACATATTCATATTTTCCCTCTATGGAGGCCGCAATACTAAGGATAGAATTGGGGATCCTGGGCTTATATCTCGCACTGCGCGGATTGAAGAGAAGTATTTTTGACATCGAACGTAAAGTTGATATCGCTCAAAGGGTTCTTTGCATCCTTTTTCCAATCAAACCACCCATTGATACGATACAAACTAAATACGGCTACCGCATGATATAGTTGCTTGCCAGGTGATTTTTATACCGCCATGTGGCATAGCTGTTATGGACGTGCGCAAGCGTGCCTCCCAGGGGGGCGACGGGCGAGGCGGAAACGATGCGGCAGACAAGGATCTTGTGTATGCCTTTTTGAAAGGTAGAGAGGACCTCCAGCTCTTTGCAGGACACCATGCCATCCGGCAGCGGCAACCGAAACACCGGTGATTCCGCCGCTCCGAAATCGAATGCGGCCCTGTCCTTTCCCGGTTGCATATGATTCCTGCCCAGGGCAAACACCTTTTTACATTCCACGGCCTTCATATCGCTCAATACAAACCCGCCCGATGCCTCTACCTGGCTGCAGGCCATGCCGCCATGCCGGAGAGAAATAATATATGTGTCATCATCCAGCCGGCCGTGCAGGTCCGTCGGGAAAAGATTGTATCCCCCGGCGGTGGGTACGGTCACGAGACTAATCTTCCGCGGGATCGCATAGGCCACCTGTACCTGCGTATGCAGGTTGCCCGCCAGGTACACGTTTCCCTTCTTCCGGTTGTACAGCCGGTTCTGCAGCCGCCCTGCCAGTTGCGCAACGGTCGGCACGAAGCGATGCCAGCCATCGGTACACTCATAGAAAAGCGGTGCGGCCGGCACATCCATTCTTTGAAGCCTGAGTCCTGCCAGGGCAACCCTCCTCGTCAATATATCGTTTATTCTTAACGGCTCATGTGTCAGCAGCAGCTCTGATTTTTCCCCGGTCAAACCTTCTGTACCGGGGGCAAAAGAAAAGATGACGGGCGAATAGCCATTGAACAGGTGCCGCGTGGTGACATCGGCGAGTACACGCTGATCGCTGACAATGTACGCGCGAAGAACGGGTGCAAATGATTCCTGCGCGAGACAGAGGAAGTCCTGGGGATAATGAAGGCTGCCGAGATATCCCAAGATTTTTTTTATCACTTGCATTTTTTAAAGCTAAGGAAAAAAGATAACCGGGTTAATGAACAAACCTAGCGAAATAGTCCAACGGTGGAGAAGAATGCAGCGACACGCCGGGCACATGCTGGGCTGCGACCGTTCTTTTTTGCGGAATGCAAAGGGCGCAAGGATACTCGTGTACCATGGAATATGCCGAACCGATCCGCTACGATACAACACGCTGTTCATTACCCAACGGAAATTCGAGGAGCAGCTTCGATACTTCCGGAAATATTTCAACATCATCTCCCTCGATCAATTCTACCGGGGAGAATTCAGCAGCGACAGGTTCAGCATCTGCCTGACATTCGACGATGGCTTTGCCAATAACTTCACGAATGCGCTGCCCCTGCTCGAGAAATACAAGGTGCCCGCCACGTTCTTCGTTACGGGCGCGAGGGAAGCGGGATATGATATTCTCTGGAACGATGTGCTCAGTATGGCGGCGAAACACGGCCCTTCCGATTTTAGTTTTCTCGACGACTATTTCATAAGAGGACGCGAAAAAAAATACTGGTCGGTTTCCGCGGGAAGATCCCTCCAGGATATACTCCGGGAAAAAGACTTCAGACCCAAGGCGGAGCTGTTGAGCCTTCTCGGGGATTTCAGGCATGACGCGGACCAGGAATATTGGTTGCTGCTGGAAGATGTGCAACTACGGGCACTCGCACAAAGCAAATGGGCGACGGTCGGTGCGCATGGCTACTATCATGATGACCTGGCGCGGATCGAACAGGTGGGGTTGAAGAAAGACCTGCGACGATCGAAACAATATCTCGAGCGGGTGACGGAAAAAGAGATCACGGCCCTCGCATTTCCCTATGGATCGTATTCACCGGCTGTCATCGCGGAGGCACGCGAGGCAGGATACACCCGCTTCCTGGCTACTGACCTCATGCATCCATCTGATGAAGAGGTGGAAGGATTGAGGGAAAGACTGACCATTAACCCATTTATTTCATCACTCAACCAATCCTATGCAAGCATCACCGGAAATTATAACTGAGCAGGCGGCCAAGGGTTACTCCATCGTAAGATTGAGCCGGGAAAATATCGGCGATCTCACGGCGTTGCATGTTGAGGTATATGGTCCTGTGCCGGCCAGGCATTACATCAACAAATACGATACGGCATACACCGGCGTTTCATTTACCGGGTTCATTGCTTACAACGACCGGCGGCAACCAGTGGCATACTACGGCGTGATCCCCTGTTTTATTCAGCAGGGAGAAAAAAAGATCCTCGCGGCGCAATCGGCGGATACGATGACGCATCCGAAACACAGGTTCAAGGGAATGTTCGTCGAGCTTTCGCTGATGACCTTCGATCTCTGCAGGCAGTTGGGCATAAACCTGCTCTTCGGTTTTCCGAATGAGAACTCCTATCATGGGGCGGTGACTAAGTTGGGTTGGCAACCCGTGACGAGAATGGCATGTTTCACCCTGCCGGTGACGACACTCCCATTGACATCGTTGGTAAGGAGATTCCCATTCCTTTCGAAATTGTATGATCGTTATCGATCGTCCGTACTGCGTGGTATAACGGTTACGGGGGATTCGCTACTCAATACCGTGATAGACGAAGGCTTCGCCGGCACCTGCAGGAGCGCGGAGTACCAGGGCTACAAGAATGGGTTCAGCCAATCACAGGTGGTGATGCTCGGTGGTGCAAGGATCCGCATCAGCACACGGCAGGCATTACTCGTCGGGGATATGAATGGCGTAGATGATGAAAATTCAGATGAGGTCATTGCACGGTTGAAGGGACTCGCGCGCCGGCTTGGGCTGAGACAGATCCAGTTTCATTGCAGCGAGGGCATTCGACTGCACAGGTTATTCGAAAGCAAACTGCCCTCCGTGCCTTCCTATCATGTTCTCGTCCAGGATTTCGGTTCCGCGATACCGCCGGAGTCCTTGCGATTCGTATTTGCCGATCTCGATATCTTCTAACTTATTTTAATAATTCACTATGCGGCTCCTCTTCACCAGCTATGCCGGCTCACCGGAGTTCACCGATCCCGCGGCATGGCTTGCACGCATAGAAGGATATACCGGAATTCTCGAATGCCTTGCAAAGCAGCATGAAGTGACCGGCATAGAGAGGATCGACTATGAAGGCGAACAGGAACAACAAGGCGTGCATTACATATTCATCCGCCAGCGGCGGCGTGTGAGGCGTTTTCCATTTCGCCTCCATCGTCTCATAAAAGAGTTGAAGCCGGATGTGATCTTCATCAATGGTTTTGTATTTCCGCTGCAGTTGATCCAGTTGCGGCTGCAATTGGGAAATGGGGTAAGGATCATCATCCTGCATAGGTCGGAGAAGCCTTTCTCGGGATATAAGAGATACCTCCAACGATTGGCAGACCGCTGCCTTGACGCCTACTTCTTCACATCCGCCGGATTCGGGGATGATTTTATTGAAAAGGGAATCATAGAAAGCAGGGACAAGTGCTACGAGATCATACCAGGCTCTTCCATATTCACGCCACGGGAAAAGCAATACGCAAAGGCCAGTCTCCAGCTTGGGGGTTCACCGTTGTACCTATGGGTTGGACGGTTGGATAAGAACAAGGATCCTGTCACGGTGGTGAAGGCCTTCCTGCGCTTCAGTGAATTCCTGCCGCAGGCGAGGCTTTACATGATCTACCAGGATGAGGAATTGTTAGGCGATATCCGCGGGTTGCTGGAAATGGATAAGGGCAATGTGAGTTCCGTACAGCTCGTTGGCCAAATGGAGCACGGCGCATTGGAGAGTTGGTACAACGCGGCAGACTTCATTCTCTCGGGTTCGCATTACGAAGGCGGCGGCATGGCCGTGTGTGAGGCAATGTCCTGCGGTTGCATTCCGGTGGTGACGGACATCACCGCCTTCCGCCGGGTGACGGGTGAAGGTGAATGCGGCCTGCTGTATGAGCCGGGCAATGAAGAAGCGTTATTGGATGCACTATTGAAGACAACGGGAATGGATATACCTGCCGAACAGGAAAAGGTGAAGGAACTCTTTCGCCGGGAACTATCCTTCGAGGCCATTGCGCGCAAGACGAATGATGTATTGAAGGGCCTGTTCAAGATAGCGGGCATGCTCCTCTTACTTTTTATTTCATGTGCATGAAGGCGAATGAACATCATACTGCCGCATCAATTGTAGCTGATCCTCACCAGCCACAATCAGCGGCACCGCTGGTGAGTATCATCATGCCTACCTATAACCGCGCGCACCTGGTGCTGGAGACCATCCGCAGCATTCAAAATCAAACCTATTCATCCTGGGAACTGATCATCGTGGACGATGGATCCGACGATAATACGGAAGCCGTTGTTGTCTCCCTGGAGGATGAGCGCATAAGCTTTCACAAGGCGGGACGCGTCAATCGCAACGGCGCCATAAAGAATACCGGTCTGCAGAAGGCGCGTGGCGCATTGATCGCCTTCATCGATTCGGACGACCTCTGGCACGAGCGAAAATTGGAGAAGCAGGTGGCTGCACTGCAGGCTCATCCCTCGGCAGGCTTCAGCCTGGTGGGAGGGTATAATTTCGAGGAGGGCAACCCGCTGCATGAATATTTTTATCCGCAACGGGAGGGAGAAATGTTTGGTTCGATATTCCTTGCCCTGTTCCGCGCGGAGATCGCCGTCTTCGTACAGGCGCTCCTGCTGCGAAGGGAATGTCTCGATATCACCGGCGGCTTCCCGGAAGAAACCGTTTTCTCCGATCCCGATTTCATCATCAATCTATCGCGTCATTTTCCCTGTATACTTTTGTATGAGCCGATGCTGTACCGCCGCATCCACAAGGGCAATCATAGTCACTCCACCTGGGTAAAGGGCTATGAAAAAGGCATTGCCCTTCTTCAATCGTACCGCGGCGATCCGATGGTGCCGCGCGAGTTGCTGCGCACCGCCGTCTTCAAGACCTATATCCATTTCGGCGAGAAGCATCTTCGTTATAATGAAAGAACAAAGGCACTTCATAAATTCTTCAGGGCCTGGCTTATGCGGCCGGGAAGTATTGTGCCGTTGAAAAAAACGTGTAGGGCGTTTCTTTCGTTAATGAACTATTTTGAACCACGAAGACACAAAGAACACAAAGGGGCACGAAGGAAAACAATTTGATAATTTGGTAATTCGACAATGTGCCAATTGTGCGTGGTGTGCGAAGCTTTTGTTCCCTCGAGTCTTGACAAAAGCCGGCATTTCGAAAAGCACGCCCATTATCAAATTACCAAATTATCAAATTGTTTTCTTGTATTCCTTCGCGCTCCTTTGTAACCTTCGTGTCTTAGTGGTTCATAACAAAAAAAGATCAAGCATTTTCCTGGCCGTAGTATCGATGTCGAATGCAGGGAGAAAGTCACTCGTAGGAAGCGCATCGTCGAGAATGCGCCTTGTCATCGTCTCCATTTCTTGCGGTGAAGAGGCGATCTGCCAATGAGGAATGGGTTCCTTCATAGGCTGGCAGAAGCTGATGACGCTCGCGCCCAGCGAAGCCGCCTCGAGACACACACCGGAGAATCCCTCATACGTCGATGGGTGAAGGAAGACCTTCGACCGCCGCATCAGGTCCAGCACTTCGGGATACGGCAAACTCCCGGTAAGTTTCACCTGCCCCGCAAGTCCCAGCGCACTGATCTCTGCCTCCAGCCTTTTCCGTTCACTGCCATCTCCTACGATCACAGCGTTGATGTTGGGCCTGCTTTTCTTTAGTCCGGCGATCACTTCGAGGAAGACGGAGTATTGTTTTAAGGGAATGAGTGAGCCTGCAGCCATGATATCTATACCCCGTGGTATATCCTGTGATATATCCCGTGCAGGCGAAATATCCCGGAACATACTACGGTCTACACCCGGCGGAATGACATGTGCAGGTCTTGTATTATGATTTCGCTGGAATTCGGCCTGCAGAAAATCG
>DATHKS010000002.1:0-2426 GCA_035488975.1 Chitinophagaceae bacterium
CGGTCAATTGAAAGACTCTTCGATGATTACCAATTAGTCCTTTAGTGCTGCCTTCGAGACACATGGGAGGAGTACCAGGATCGGAGGCTATTCACGATTGACGACTCACGATTCACGTTCTTCGCGTTGTTGCCTTGTTAAATTTCAAAGCTCGTGACAAGCGGTTTCCTTCATTCATCATCATTTCATTAGTTTTGAAATGAAATGAGACGGTTACTGTTAAACAAAGGATGGCTTCCCTTCTTCTTAATCTGTGTGTTTGCGCAGGCATCCTCTTCGCAGTCGGTCACGGGCATCTGGCGGGGATATTTCATCTCCGAAGGAGGCCAGCAATATCGTCTCGAATTCCAGGTAAAACAAAATGTGGATGGTTCGGTTTCCGTGAAAGGAGTTTCCTATTCCTGGCAGGACGATATCCGGTTCTATGGCAAGGCCACGATGACCGGAAATTTCATCAAGACCTCGCAAAATTTCAGGATCCGGGAGATAAAGACCGTCGAATTGAAGAATCCCGGCGGCGGCACCTGCATCATGAATTATGATCTCCGGTTCAGCGAGTCGGGAAAAGAACAATTTCTCGAAGGCACCTATCTTGGCAAGCCCGAGACGAAGCAAAAGGACAGCAAGGCCGAGTGGGGCGACTGTGGCGGCGGCCGCGTATTCCTCCGGAAAGTGACGACCACCGATTTTTATGTCGAGCCATTCCTTCGAAACACCAGGCCTGTTACTACAACTCCCAGGAAGAACACGGCTCCTCCCCCTTCCACAAAGACCAGGACGCCGGTTACCAAACCACCGGGCAGCCAACGGGTGACAACCACGCCACGGAACAACCTCCAGCGTCAGCCTGTAGTGACACAGAAGAAACCCGAGTTGCAAAACAAACCTCTTGTCGATACCAATACCCGGATCCAGAACGAAGTGATCCGGCAGACACCAGTCAGACCCACTGTCACTACACCTTCCGTTTTGAAGGACCGGCAGAATGAATTGGTGAAATCCCTTGTCGTACACGATCCCGACGTTACGGTAAAGATCTATGACAACGGCGAGATTGACGACGACAGCATCTCGGTATATCTCGATAAGAAACTGGTACTATCCAATAAGCGGCTAACCGCAAGCGCACTTACGCTTAAGTTGAAGATGGATGAGGAGAATCCGGAACATGAACTCGTAATGGTAGCGGAGAACCTGGGTCGAATTCCACCGAACACTTCCCTGATGGTAGTAGAGGCGGGAGATCAGCGGTTCGATGTCCGCATTACCTCGACCGAACAGAAAAACGCCGTCATACGATTCCGGTATGAGAAGCCATAGACATTTTTTTGAGGGATAAATCATTGCCGTTTCTGTAATTTTTGGCCGCCTTCTTTCTTTTTCTTCTATTTTCATCGTTCATGCAAAAGCTAACCGGACTCGTTATCTCCTTATTCATTTTTTCCTGTGTTCCGGCGCAGGATATAGATGGATTCTGGAAGGGGACACTCGTGATGGATCCGGGAGGTTGTTTCCCTGTCTACAACATACAATTCCAATTAGTGGTCTCCGGCAACAAGGTAGCAGGCAATTCCTACCATTATTCGGATACCGCAAACTACGTGAAGGAAGAATTCACAGGTACCTATGACCAGGCAACAAAGGCGTTGCGGATAGAAGAGCAGAAGGTCTCGGTCTTTCATATTCCACCGGATTGCCTTCCCTGTATAAAAACCTATGTCCTGGAATACCATACAGACGGAAAGGAAGAACAGCTCCGCGGATCGTGGACGGGGAAGATGATGGATGGAAGGAGTTCCTGCCCCGCGGGTACGATCGTGCTGACAAGGATACAGAAATCGGCATTCAAGCCAGACCTGCCGAAGACGCTCGTGGATAGAAAGAATGAATTGATCAAGGAGATCTATGTCGATACGGGAAGCATTAAACTGGACTTCTATGATAATGGCCAGATCGATGGCGACACGATATCGGTGTATGTGAACAGCATCCCCGTTGTTTCGCAGAAAATGCTTACGGCAAAACCATTGACCGTATATGTGCGGATAGATTTTCTTCGCCGGGAACAGGAAGTGATCATGGTGGGTGAGAATCTCGGATCGATCCCTCCGAATACGGCTTTGATGATGGTGAATGCAGGTGATAAACGATATCAGTTATACCTGACTTCTGATGAGAAGAAGAATGCGTTGGTGAAGTTTATCTACGAAAAACCGAAGTAAAGTCAAATTCAAAATTCAAAAGTAAAAAGTCAAAAGGGTGTCCTTTTATTGAAATCCTTGTGTTCTCCGTGGTTAGAAATTCAAAAGTAAAAATTCAAAAGTCAAAAGAGCGTCCTCTTATTGAAATATCCTTGTGCACTTTGTGAAACCCTTGTGGTCTCCGTGGTTAAATGTATTCCTTCGTGCCTCTTCGTGTACTTTGTG
>DATHKS010000003.1:0-2681 GCA_035488975.1 Chitinophagaceae bacterium
GTGGAGGGTTTTGGAAAAATGAATTTGCCCGGCTATCTCCTCCCCTTCCTCGGCGTGGCGAAAGTCCTCGGCGTAATAGCCATATTGATCCCCGGAAATGCAAGGATCAAGGAATGGGCCTATGCTGGCTTAACGTTCGATCTGATCGGAGCTACTTATTCAATCGCCGCTTCTCAACCGGGCAGTCCCTGGATCTTCATGGCTATCCCCCTCCTGTTGTGTGCGCTATCTTATATGTTCTATCGCAAGAGACAAAGCAAAAAGACATCGAATCTGCATGCCTACTCAATGAATGCAGTTGCAATAGAAGAAATTGCCACACCGTTGAAGGCGACAGCCGTTTAAGATACGGGGCAACCGATGTGTGGTGACGGGCCCGCTCCGCACAAAGGTTGATCGTATCTGAAATGGTCGACCTTTTTTCTATTACCATAGAACTGTATTGACATGAGGATGCAGCGGCGAAACATCCCGGCCACCTCAGGACCGCTGGTATCGCCCCATCAACGTTCCTTTCGAAATAATAAAAGGCGCCATGGCCTGCTCCAGTTCCCGCCTGCCTGCACCGGCGGCGATCTCGAGCCGGTGACTGAGTGCATAGATCCGGAAATAGTACCGGTGTGATCCCGAAGGAGGGCAAGGACCATGATAGCCCGTTTTACCTGCGCTGTTCCTTCCGCTTATCCCGATATTGGAATTCTCAGCGATGGTCGATACAGGCTCGATATTCCAGGCGAGCCAATGATCGAAGGTACCCTTCGGTGCATCCGGGTCATCCATGATGAGTGCCAGGAAAGCCGTTCCTTCCGGGAAGGACCCGATCTTCAGGGGAGGGCTGATCTCCTCCCCATCGCAGGTGTATTTTGCTGGAATATCGCCTTCGTTCCTGAAGGCTGGACTCGATATACTGAGTTCACCGGTCTTTGTTTTCATATTACCTTGTTTAGTCTTCTTCGAGTAAACTTTATGCCAGAATAAAAAATCGGCGCAATTCATTCCACATAATGGACAATCCACACATTCGGTGATTTTCCATTTTTCAATCGCCATTTATCTTGCCGGCCAATTTCCAACATATGAGAAGATTTAAAAAAATCCTTAAGTGGACCGGCCTCATCCTCCTATTCATGATCATTGCGCTCAGTATCACGACTGCGGCGAGGCAGAACCTGAAATACGAAGCCCCGTACCCTGATATCAAATCCTCCGATGACACGGCCATTATCAGCCGTGGGCGCCATCTCGTGTACAGCTCCGCGCACTGTATCGACTGTCATTATAAAGGCAAGGCCGATTCGCTGATTGCTCTCAGTCAGGAAGTACCCCTTAGTGGCGGCGTGGTTTTCGATCTACCGGTTGGAAAGATTTATTCAAAAAATATTACAGCAGATCCCGAGACAGGAATAGGCCGGTTCACCGATGCCGAGATAGCCAGGGCGCTCCGCTATGGAGTTCATCCCGACGGCACGGCTATATTCGACTTCATGGCCTTTCACAATACCAGTGATGAGGATCTCCGCGCTATTATCTCTTATCTGCGAACGCAAAAGCCGGTGGCGAACCAGGTGCCTCAACATTCATTGAACCTTCTCGGCAAGGTGGTGAAGGCATTCATGGTGAAACCCGCTGGACCAACCGGCACGCCACCCATGCAGGTGATACCCGACACGACGGCTATCTATGGACAATACCTGGCAACCGGTATTGCGGAGTGCAATGGATGCCATACCAAGCGGGATATTTCCGGGGCATATACCGGGGAGCCATTCGCGGGAGGAAACGAGATGGGTAAGCTCATTACGCCGAACCTGACACCGGACAGCAGCAGCCGCATCTTCGGGTGGACGAAGAAGATCTTCATCAATCGCTTTCGTATGGGAACACTCAATCCCGACAGCCATATGCCATGGACCGCATTTGGAAGAATGACTGATGATGAATTGACGGCTATCTATAATTATTTGAAGACAGTGAAGCCAGTGAGAACGGTAATCGTAAATCGGTAATCGCGAGCAACGTGGATCGTCAATCGTCAATCGTGAATCGTGAATTGGAAGAGCTTTACGGCTCAGAAGGCCCCTCCTGGGAAGCCCAATTCCAAATTCCCAATCCCCAATTCCCGATCTCAATTTCTAAATTTCAAAAACTGTAGCCCCACCGCCCCATTTCTCACAAATACGGCTGGTATTCTTTTTGCAACCATCTCCTGTAAATTATTTAACCCATAAAAACCCTATTATGGCAAAGTATTCAAAAAAAGCAGGCGACAAGGTTGAAAGGGCTATGCACGAGAAAAAGGAAGGCACATTAAGGAGCGGACGTAGCGGCAAGAAGGTGACCAGCCGTAAACAGGCCATAGCTATCGGTCTGTCGGAAGCAAGGAGAGAAGGCGCGAAGGTTCCAAAAAAGAAGGCAACGAAGAAGAAAAGCAGTCCACGAAAAAAAGCCGCCTCCAAAAAGACAGCGCGGAAGAGAAGCTAGTCATTGATCCTATTTAAATTTGAGAGGGATGGTTGCCATCAACCAGCGTCCTCCTTTTTAATTATAAAGCTGATATGACCATCGTTCTCCATGAACGCCTTCTCGATCTTATCCAGGGTGGCATGGTGCGTATTATGCCGTAGGCTCTGGAGAAGATCGTTGCGACTGAGGGAACACCTCTTCATGTTCTTTTGATTCAA
>DATHKS010000004.1:0-7157 GCA_035488975.1 Chitinophagaceae bacterium
TATCAACGAGAAAGAGAAGACCGACCTGCTGTTCCGGTTCGTGCAGTACGTGGAGCGGCAGGTGGTATTGTTTGATGCACTGGAGGATGCGACTTTCCGCCAGGTGCATGATCTCAACGGGGTGGGTACCTTGAAACATCTCGAATCGGAGATATTGCAGGAGAATAAACAGGAGCAACTGGCGGAGAAATTGAAGGATTTTTCCATCCGTCTCGTGCTCACCGCCCATCCCACGCAATTCTATCCCGGCCCGGTGCTGGGCATCATCAATGATCTTTCAAGGGCGCTGGCCGATAATAATGCGAGCCTGGTGAATACCTATCTCCAGCAACTGGGACGGACGCCTTTCTTCAAGAAGCAGAAACCGACTCCGTTCGATGAGGCCGTCAGTCTCGTATGGTATCTTGAGAATGTCTTCTACCCGGCAGCGGGAAGGATAACCTCTGCATTGAAGGGCCAGTTCGAGGACGCTGTAGATAAGAACAACGCGGTGGTGAAAATGGGTTTCTGGCCCGGTGGTGACCGTGATGGAAATCCTTTTGTCACCAGTGATATCACACTTCAGGTGGCAGATGCACTGCGGGGGAGTATCATCAAGTGCTATTACCTCGACGTTCGACGTCTGAAGCGCAGGCTGACGTTTTCGGGCGTGGATACCGTACTCACCGAACTGGAGAATAAACTCTATACTAATCTCTTCATACCGGGACACAAGACCAATCTCAGCAAGGAGGAAATACTACAGACGCTCGGGCAGATCCGGCATACGATCATTCACCAGCACAATGGGCTCTTCCTGCATATCGTGAATAGCCTCATCAATAAAATTGAGGTATTCGGTTTGCATTTCGCTTCGCTCGATGTGCGGCAGGAAAGTACGGTCCACGGAAGATTAATGGACGCGCTTGCGGCGAAACAACTCGCATTGCCGGGTAATTATTCGTCCCTGACGGAAGAGGAGAAAATAAGATCTTTATCGGACATAAAAGAGGTGGTGGAGCCCTCATCTATGGACGACAAGCTCCTTTGCGATACGCTCGAGACCATCGACGCCATCAGGAAGATCCAGGAGTTCAACGGACCGGAGGGATGCAACAGGTATATCATCAGCCAGTGTAACAGCGCTCTGAATGCGATGGAGGTGTATGCATTATTTCTCCTGCGTGGATGGACACCCGAGCAGATGAATGTCGATATCGTTCCGCTCTTCGAAACTATCGATGACCTGAATGAAGCGGCGGAGATCATGCGCAAGTTGTATACGAATGAAACTTATCGTGCGCATCTCAAGAGACGGAGGAACCGGCAGACCATTATGCTCGGCTTCTCTGACGGAACGAAGGATGGCGGTTATCTCATGGCGAATTGGAGTATCTACAAGGCGAAGGAGCAACTGACGGCCGTTTCCCGCGAACACAGCGTGGATGTCATCTTCTTCGATGGCAGGGGCGGCCCGCCCTCGCGCGGTGGCGGTAAGACTCACAAGTTCTATGCATCGATGGGACAAAACATCTCGAATAAGGAAATACAACTGACGGTGCAGGGCCAGACGGTGAGTTCGAACTTCGGTACTACCGATGCGGCGCAGTACAATATGGAACAGTTGCTGAATGCCGGTATCTCCAATGATCTCTTTCCTACCAAATATTTTACGCTTACGGATAAGGAGGAAGCGTTGCTGCAGGAACTCTCCGAGGCGGGATACGAGGCCTACAAGGAATTGCGGGATCATCCTTACCTGGCGGATTACCTGTTGCATGCAAGTCCGTTGCGATTCTACAGCGAGACGAATATAGGGAGCCGGCCGGCGAAACGCGGTGGCTCGTCGGGCTTATCATTGAAGGATCTCCGCGCCATTCCCTTTGCAGGGTCGTGGAGCCAGCTGAAACAGAATGTGACAGGCTTCTATGGCGTGGGCACGGCGCTTCAGCGGCTGGATGAGAGGGGAAAGTTTCCCGCGCTTCAGAAATTATATAAGGACTCGCTTTTCTTCAAGACACTGTTGGATAACTGTGAGATGGCGATGATGAAATCATTCTTCCCACTGACGGCCTATCTCAACAAACACAAACAGTACGGCGATATCTGGCAGAAAATATTCGGGGAGTACGAACTCACGCGGCAATATCTTATGAAGCTGAGCGGTCATACGGAGTTAATGGCTGACTACCCGGTGGATCAGTTGTCCATACAGATGCGGGAACGCATCGTGCTTCCGTTGCTCACCATACAGCAATATGCCATTACCAAGATAAGGGAGTTTGAAGAGCAACTCGTGCAAACGCCTATGAAGGAAGTGTACGAGAAGCTGATCATGCGTTGTTCCTTCGGCATCATCAATGCCGGGCGGAACTCTGCGTAGACTTCGACGGAAAAATATAAAATACGAAAGCCGGCTTTTGAGGGCCGGCTTTCGTATTTATGAGTTAGTCTTATGCAACAGCAACACGGTTCAGATCAGAAGCTCACTATCGCTGCAAGGAGAGCGGTTGCGGTGCTCTTCTTAGCAGTGCCATCATTCTTGCTGAAGACGGCCTGTGAAGCGTTGTCGAAGCGAACCTCAGGAATCAGGATGAAGCTGCCTACTTTGTAGTTGAGGGAAAGAGTGGTTTGGAAAATATCCGCACCAATCTTTACTGCGTCTTTTTCATCGGCAAAATATTCTGTTCTCAATGTCAGGCCGACTGATTCGGTGGGATCGAAATTGAAATAGAGAGCCGAGCCCCACCATTTGTCCGTGTTATCGGATACTTTATTCTGTAGCAACTGAATGGTACCGTCGTAGCCGAGACTGAACTTATCCGAAAATTTGCCCGTGGCTGAGATTCCCAGTTGATTTACGCTGGCTGCAGTAGGGGCCGAGTTCTTGGCGCCGAACCAGCCGGAATAATTCACGAAGATTGAAAATTTATCAGCAACATGACTATACTGTGCGTTCAGGACCTTCGTGCTTGCCCAGGTGGGTGAGGTCACATCGCTCGGGTTGGCAACCCCGATCATCAGGCCATTGCCGCCATTCAACGTGAAGTCAGCCTTGATACCCGTGTGGGAGAATGGACCATAGGAAAACATATAAGACATGCTATAGTTGCGGTTGATCTGTGGGTCGAGGACCTCATAGCCAATATGCGTTCCCCATTTACCGAGGGAGAGGGCTACCTTTTCCGAGACCTGCAACTTCACATAGGCTTGTTTTATCGCTAACAGTGTATTCGCATCGGCGTATGCAAATTCTTCTGCCCTTTTTCCGAAGCCGAGATCGACTACTGCGCCTACCTTGCCTTTTGTGTAGGAGGCCTTGACGGAAGCCATTCCCAATTCGAAGGAATTCTGTGAATTAGTGAAGCTTGTCAGGCTGTTATAACCCAATCCTCCGAGTTTGGTATTGTCGAAATTAAAACGGTAGTAACCATCAACTGAACCGGAGATTTGCAGGGGAGAAGGAGCGATCACCGTGGTATCCTGCGCTTGCGAGACCAGGAGGAACAAGGAGGCAGATGCCGCCAATGATAATTTTCGTAACATTGTATTTGCATTTTAGATGTTAAGGAAAGGGCACAGCCGGTATAAACTTTTGCGAGAAGTTTATACCAACCAGTTGTGCCTTTTTCTATGAATAAGGATGTAGCGACGACTTGGAATCAGTCGGCAAGCGTTTTTTCTTCCACCGAACCGTTGTTGGTGACAAGCAATGTACCCTGCACGTATTTTTCATCGTGTTGAGAAGCATCGAGACCTTCTGCTTCTTCTTCAGTAGTAACTCTCATTGGCATGATCATATTGATGACCTTGAATATGATAAAGGACACTACAAAGCTGTAGACCACGGCAACGGCCATGCCCTTTAACTGGATCAGGAACTGTCCTTCCAATACGGCGCCATTGACAACCTTACTGCCGAATATGCCGGTCATCAACATACCGGTCATACCACCGATACCATGACAGGCGAATACATCCAGGGGATCGTCATATTTTGTCTTGTGTTTGAGGAATTCAGCCACCACATTCGAGACAATTGCGGCAATGAAACCTATGAAAAGGGCCTGGGGAACACCTACGAAACCGGCGGCAGGCGTAATGGCTACGAGTCCAACGACCGCACCGATACAGAAGCCGAGAACGGAAGGTTTCTTACCACGTATCACATCCCAGAACATCCAGGAAAGACCCGCGGCGGCGGCGGCAGTGTTGGTTGTTGCAAATGCATAGACGGCCAGCGGACCGGCACCGGCGGCACTACCGGCATTGAAGCCGAACCAGCCGAACCAGAGAAGGCCGGTTCCTATCAATACATAAGGAATGTTTGCGGGACCAGAGGAAATGATCGTCTTGCGCGGCTTCAATACCAATGCACCGGCAAGTGCGGCCATACCTGCGGAAATATGTACTACTGTACCGCCGGCGAAATCAAGAACACCCCATTTGAACAACATGCCACTGGGATGCCAGGCCATGTGCGCGAGCGGGGCATAGACGAGTATGCCGAATAAGGCGATGAATAGCGTATAGGAGCTAAAACGAATCCGCTCGGCGACGGCACCCACGACCAGGCCGGGAGTGATGATCGCAAACATCAACTGAAAGAAAGAGAAAAGCGGAAGAGGGATCGTGGTAGCGAGACTCCAGGGCTGTCCATTCATGACATTCTTGAAAAATAAGAAGGTCCGGGGATCTCCGATGAATCCGCCCAATGAATCACCGAAACAGAGACTGAACTGAACAACGATCCATAAAACAGAAATGATGCCGGCAGAAACGGTACTCTTGATCATAGTAGAGAGTACATTCTTGCGGCCGACCATGCCACCATAGAAGAAGGCAAGGGCGGGAGTCATCAGGAACACAAAGGCGCAGGATACCAACATCCATGCGATATCCCCGCTATCATAATGATAGGTGGGTGTGCCATCTGCACCTACTACAGATGCCGGGTCAAAGGAAGCGGCAGGGCTCACAAAGATTGCAGTGATTGCTACTGCCAGTAAGACCAGGAATGGTGCGACCTGTTTCACTGTTGTTTTGCTCATAATCAGTACGTTTTAAGTTTAAATATTAAATAAAAAATTAATGTTGTGATTGTTCAACTAAAATAGTGTTTTTATGTAAAGAATATCACAATACGTGGGTTTATTCGACAGAATGTTTAAAAAATGTGCGTAGCCTCAATAATTTATTAGATGTTAAATAGTTTAAATATTTAAATTATTGAAAAATGTGAGGAATTTTAATGAAATGCGTGCTGAATCTGCAAAACGGAAGAGAATAGTCAAAAAATGCGGGAATGTGAGGGGTAAATAATGACGGATATATTTGAAATACTGGAATTCGTGCCGTCAATCAGAGGAGAATTTGCGTGAAACTGCGGAGTCCACCAAAGGTTGAGAACGGAAGTTTTAGACCTTGTGGTTTTAAGTTCCTTGAGCCGGGGCTGATCGATGTTGGTATGTGGAGTGGCCAAGGCTAGTCTTATAGGATTAAATGTGGTCGGGAATGACTAACAAGATCGCAGCACGCTTACATCTTATTGCCGCCGTTTTTTTCACTTTTTGTTCCGTTGATTTTCTCTTGGTTTAGCTTGGGCGGGAAATGATATTTGTCCTGCGGTTGATTAATCACTTTGAGTATCCGTTTTACGTAGATGGATATGGTTCGAATAGCTGAACGGTCCCTGGGGATTGTTTGCTGGCAGGTATGCTTCCGTTTATAGTTTATAGTATCGAACGATGCTTTAGACAAGCGGTAGCTATTTTCTGCATGGCAAAACAGTGCTCGGAAAAGGCGGTGGAGGAGGGGAGGGCAAGTGGAAGGGAGGGCCCAGCAGGGCTGCGTCAATAGGAGGCGAAGCCCAAGTCTTTCAAGAATTTTTCTGCCCCCATAAGTTCAGCCTGTTGACCCAAAGCTCATTTGATTAAAGGCAAAACCCCATCACCATGGACGGGGTTAAATTTAAAAACCATCTTTTTCAGCAAATAAAAATTCAAAGGCCAAAGCTGCCCAATTCAGTCATGAATATCCTGTTGAAGAAATTGGCACATTGGACTGTTCGTCATTATCAAATTACCAAATTACCAAATTGTCAAATTCCTAACTAGATCGCCACCTGCAAAACCCCCGCATCCCTGCTCTCCAATACAGAATAGCCATTACTCAGGAACTGATCTACCTTTCTTGCACATTCTCTTCCTTCGCTGATAGCCCAAACCACCAGTGACTGGCCGCGGCGGATATCGCCGGCGGCGAATATCTTAGGGAGATTCGTTTGATAGTTCTTCTCAGTCGCCTTCACGTTGCCACGCTCGTCCTTCTCGATCTCGAGCAGGTTGAGTAATCCTTCATGTTGCGGATGCACAAATCCCATGGCAAGCAAAGCAAGTTCGCAGGGAATATTTCTCTCACTTCCTGGTACTTCGGCGAATTGAGCGGGCCGCCCGTCCTCGGATGCCTTCCAGGTAAGGTCAACCAGCTTCAGCGCGCGAAGGTTTCCCTGCCCATCGCTGATGAATTCCTTTGTTGCTGTCGCCCATTGCCTCTCGCAACCTTCCTCGTGGGAAGAAGTTGTCTTCAGGATCATCGGGTAGGATGGCCAGGGCATGTATCCAACGCGGTCGGATGGGGGCTTCGGCAGCAATTCGAATTGCGTCACGGATTTTGCGCCTTGCCTGTTGGAGGTGCCCACACAATCGGACCCGGTATCGCCACCACCAATCACTACTACATTCTTCCCGCCGGCAATGATGCTTTCGGATAGAATATTACTTTCTATTGCCGCATTGAGGAATGGATCCCTTCCGGCATTACGCTTGTTTTGTTGTTTGAGGAATTGCATGGCGAAATGAACGCCTTTCAGTTCCCGCCCCGGTACGGGTAGATCCCTTGGGACCGTGGAGCCGCAAGCCAAAACGATTGCATTGTATTCCCTAAGAAGATCATTGATATTTACGTTCACGCCCACATTGGCATTGCATTGAAACACGATGCCTTCTTCCTGTAATAATTTTATCCTGCGGTCAACCACCCATTTCTCCAGTTTGAAATCAGGTATTCCATATTGTAATAATCCTCCGGGTTTATCATCCCGCTCGAAGATCGTAACGCTGTGCCCGGCATAGTTAAGTTGTGCCGCGGCAGCAAGGCCGGCAGGTCCGGATCCTATC
>DATHKS010000005.1:0-6402 GCA_035488975.1 Chitinophagaceae bacterium
CCCGATACGATCCGCCCCGCATTGCAGGCCATCGGTACGGAGGAAGGCGTGAATAAGATCGCGGGGATGTATCTCATGCTGACGAAGAAAGGGCCGTTGTTCCTTGCCGATACCACCGTCAATTTCAATCCAACAGCCGAAGAACTCGCAGAGATCACACTGCTCGTGGCCAAAGAGGTAAAGAATTTCAATATGGTACCGAAGGTCGCCATGCTCAGCTATTCCAATTTCGGCAGCAGCGACTCGCCCGAGGCGCGCCTGGTATCGGAGGCAAGAAGGATCGTGAAGGAAAGAATGCCTTCCCTCATCGTGGATGGCGAGATGCAGGCGAATGTCGCCTTCAACAATGAACTGCTCAAGGAAAATTATCCCTTCTCGGAATTGATCGACAACGATGTGAACACGCTGGTATTTCCAAACCTTGCCGCGGGTAATATCACCTATAATATTCTAAAAGAACTCGGCTATGCAGATGCCATCGGACCCGTATTGCTCGGACTGAAAAAACCGGTGCACGTCCTGCAGCTCGGAAGTTCCGTACATAGTATCGTCAACATGGCGCTCATCACCGTTGTAGATGCACAGATCAAGTGCAAGAACAGCTCAACCGAGGAGATCGTAAAGCGGTCGGCCTGGTGGAAGAGGTTTAAGAAGGTGAGTAAGGATTTGTAGTGGTGGTTTTGTAAGTTGATAAGTTGATTGGTTAATAAGTTGATAAGTTGGACCCCGACGGGGAAGTACAAACTGATCATATTCGAAGGTATCCGGTAGTTCATTTATAGGCCACCAACTTATCAACCAATCAACTTATTAACTTATCAACTAAACCGCCTCTTCCTTCTCAAGGAAATCTTCGTATTTTACAGTCAAACCTATGCGGATCATTAAAGATATCGGCCGTTACCTTCTGATGCTAAGGGGAATGTTTTCCCGGCCCGAGAATGGAAAGATGTACTGGAAGGAATTCATGCATCAATGCATGGATATCGGCATCGGTTCCCTCGGCATCGTTGCCATCATATCGGTATTCATCGGCGCGGTATCCACCCTTCAGACGGCCTACCAATTGGTGAGTCCTCTTATTCCGCCCTCCACCATTGCACAGATCGTACGCGATACCGTGATCCTGGAATTTGCCCCCACCCTCACCTGCATCGTATTGGCGGGCGTGGTCGGCAGCAAGATCGCGAGTGAATTGGGCAATATGCGGGTGAGCGAACAGATCGATGCCCTCGAGATCATGGGCATCAATACCAAGTCGTACCTCATCATGCCGAAAATACTCGCCGGTCTTCTCATGATCCCGCTTCTCGTGGTCATCGCAATGGTCCTGGGTATCTGGGGCGGAAGACTCGCCGGAGCATTGACCGGCATTCTGCCGTATGATGCCTTCGACCAGGGTCTCCGCGAAAGCTTTCTTCCTTACAACGTTTTCTTTTCGCTTGCAAAATCATACACCTTCGCGTTCATCATTGCCAGCGTTCCCTCCTTCTATGGATATTATGTGCAGGGAGGTGCGTTGGAAATAGGTAAGGCCAGTACCAAGGCGGTGGTGGTGAGTTGCATCATGTTGCTATTCGCCGATTACATCTTATCTTTCTTACTGTTGAAATAATGATAGAAGTAAAGAATATAAAGAAGAGTTTCGCCGACAAGGTCGTCATCGAGGACGTAAGCGCCAGCATGAAGGCGGGCCAGTGCAATCTCATCATCGGGTCGAGCGGAAGCGGCAAGACCGTTCTCATGAAATGCATGGTCGGCCTCTTCGATCCCGATCACGGTGAGATACTCTACGATGGTAAGGATTTCGTGAGCATGGATGATGAAGCCAAGACCGAAATACGGAAAGAGATCGGCATGCTCTTCCAGGGCTCGGCACTCTTCGACAGCCAGACGGTGGAACAGAATGTGATGTTCCCGCTTGACATGTTCACCAAAGACAATTATGGCACCAAGTTGAAGCGGGTGAATGAAGTACTGGCGCGCGTGAATCTTGTGGATGCCAATAAGAAATTCCCATCGGAGGTCAGCGGCGGAATGAAGAAGAGAGTAGCACTGGCGCGGGCCATTGTGCTGAATCCAAAATATCTCTTCTGCGATGAACCGAATTCAGGCCTCGATCCACAAACCTCCCTCGTGATCGACAGGCTGATAAAGGAGATCACGACGGAATATAAGATCACGACGGTCATCAATACGCACGACATGAATTCCGTGATGGAGATCGGCAACTACATCCTCTACATGTACCAGGGCCATAAGGAATGGGAAGGGACCAACAAGGAGATCATCTTCAGCAAGAATCAGCGGCTCAACGATTTCATCTTCGCTTCCGACTTCCTCCGCGATGCCAAGGAAATGCGGATGCTGGAAGAGACGGGCAAGATGCCCAACGACCGGAACATGGACGAGATGATGAAATAAATGCGCCCCCACCCTCTCATTTTCCACGGATGTTAATCCGCCAAACGGTGAATTAAACTCAAAACAATCCCTTACTTTTGCCGGACTTTAAGAACTATCTATGAGTATCCTCGTCAATAAAAATTCCAAGGTTTTTGTTCAGGGCTTCACCGGTACCGAAGGAAGTTTCCACGCTACCCAAATGATCGAATACGGAACAGATGTGGTGGGTGGCGTAACCCCGGGCAAGGGTGGCAGTACGCATCTCAATAAACCAGTCTTCAATACAGTAGTGGATTGTGTAAAGGCGACCAATGCCAATGTGAGTATCATCTTCGTTCCACCTGCCTTTGCCGCGGATGCGGTGATGGAGGCGGCGGATGCGGGCATCCAGCTCATCGTATGTATCACGGAAGGCATCCCCGTTCAGGACATGGTAAAAGTGAAGAATTATTTACAGGGAAAGAATACACGGCTGATAGGGCCCAATTGCCCCGGTGTAATCACCGCGGATCAATGCAAGGTCGGTATCATGCCTGGCTTCGTCTTCAAGAAAGGACGCATCGGTATCGTATCCAAATCGGGTACCCTGACCTATGAGGCGGCGGACCAGGTAGCCAAGGCCGGCCTCGGTATTTCCACTGCGGTGGGAATCGGTGGCGATCCTATCATCGGCACTACGACGATGGAGGCCATCGAGCTTTTCATGAACGATCCCGAGACCGATGCCATCGTGATGATCGGTGAGATCGGTGGCGGCATGGAAGCGGAGGCCGCGAATTGGATCAAGGCAAATGGAAATAAGAAACCGGTCGTTGGCTTTATCGCCGGCCAGACCGCTCCTCCCGGGCGACGCATGGGTCACGCAGGTGCCATAGTCGGTGGCGCGGATGATACGGCGGCCGCCAAGATGAAGATCATGGCTGAATGCGGTATTCACGTGGTGAGCAGCCCGGCGGATATTGGTAAGAAGATGGCGGAGGTGATCAAGACAATTTGATAATGTGCCAATATGCAAATGTGCCAATTGGGCGTGCTACCCGAAGATTCCTGTGTTCCTTGCGTGCCTTTCTTTGTGCTCCTTGTGGTCAGACTTAAGCATTCAAAGCACGCCGTTTTGAATTTTTACTTTTGAATTCTGACTTTCAAGCTCTACTAATAAAAAGAGAGACCTCCCTTACAGGAGGTCTCTCTTTTTTACAAACCCCAAACCCTCTAGCGAATATTCCTTATATATCTGTCCAGTTCCGACTTGTTCGATTCAAAACTGAATACATCGAACACTGTTGAATAATTTCTCTTATCGACTGTATTGGCGTAGGCTTGCTTAGCCAGTTCCAATTTGTTGTTTTCGAAAGTGAACAACAGCGCCATTTGTTTTACCTGGTCTGATGTCAGGCTGTTCGAATGAACGATCTGAAGAGCAGATTTCAACTTGTTACTTTCCAGCCATTCCTTGTTGATGGCCTGAAGAGTTGTCCTGAATTCACGATCATTCATCCCTGCGGCGTAGGCATCATGGCTGTCATAGTCGCCATACTGTCCACGATCATCGCTCATGACAACACCACCACGGCCATTGTTGACCTTCGTTTGTTGCATCGTGATACGGCCATTCTTTTCAACTGTCAACTGAGTGTTGGTCTTTCCCTTCATAGAAAGGGTGCTGTTGTAGACCATCTCGTATCTCTTGCCGGCTACGAAACCGTTGTTACGGATCCGGTAAACCTTCACGGCGTGCGAACCCTTTGCAAGATTGCTCAGAACAATCGAATTATCGTTTGGCTCATATTGCTGGCCATCGACGATGACGCGGATATTGGAATTATCAAGAGAAGTAACGGTGAGTATGCTATTACCTTTTGCTACACCTGCAAAAACTGCTATACTCATGAACAAAGAGGCGAAGAGTGTAAAAATTGTTTTCATACTATTTGTTTTAAATTCATTCAAAATCGAATTCAGGTATATGACGGTTGATGAGGTCGCGATGTTTAATGGAGGGTAGGGAAGAAAATGTTAAAGGCTGTGCGGGAGAAGTTGATAGGTTGACAAGTTACCAAGTTGATAAGTTATAAGACTCCGCCAGAGGAATCCCTTTATGCCCTTTTACTCTGCTCCTTTAACGTTTTCTTCCATTGTCAGTTTTTTAACCACGAAGGCACAAAGCGACTCGAAGGACTACAGATAACCACTTCATGGGAGCCCCTTGGATGAAGAACCAAGATTTCACAAAACAAACAAGGATATTCCTATCCAAGGACACTTTTTTGAATTTTTACTTTTGAATTTTGACTTTCTTTACTTTATGTAATTGCCCTCACCCAGGCATCCCAGCTCAATAACATTTATCTTGCAACGGATTAAATCATTATTATGAAATATTCAAGGACCCTGCTCCTGTTTGCCGCATTTTTTGGCATTATCCTGCACGCCGACGGCCAGCCTACCCTGAAGAACTACGAATCATCGTGGAAGAAAGTAGAAGACTTTGTTAAAAAGAACCTTCCCAAGTCGGCGCTTGCAGAAGTGAAGAACATCTATCAACAGGCGAAAAAAGATAACCAGGATGCCCAGGTGATCAAGGCGCTGGTGCGCATGACCGACCTGCAGGAAGAAACGAGGGAAGACAATACCCTCGCCTCGATCCGGGAAATGGAAAAGGAGATCACCCTTAATAAGGAACCCGCCGCCGCCATATTGAAGAGTTTCGTGGCCTCCCTCTACTGGAGTTATTACTCATCCAACCGGTACAAATTCTATAACCGTACCGCCACCGTGGATTTCAAGAAAGACGATATAGCTACCTGGACAGCCGAGGATCTCCAGGCAAAGATCAGCGGGCTGTATCTCTCCTCACTAAGCAATGAGAAATTACTACAGCAGACCAAGCTGCAGCCATATGACGCGATCATCATCAAGGGAAATATGCGTGAGCTGCGCCCTACCCTATACGATATACTCGCCAACAGCGCCCTCGCATTCCTGGTGAATGATGAACTTGATATCAATCGTCCTGCCTATGCCTTCGAGATCGACCAGGCCTCAGCCTTCGATCCGGCTGCCGACTTCGTTACGCGGAAATTCGAGACCAAAGACTCTTTGTCTCTAAAACAAAAAGCATTGCTCATCTACCAGCACCTGCTCGCATTTCATCTCAAGGATAGCAAACCCGGCGCGCTTATCGATGCGGACCTGCAGCGCATTCAATTCGTTTATCAAAAATCCATTCACCCGGACAAAGAACAACTGTATTACAATAGCATCAACCATATCGCCAATCAATACGGCAACACACCTGCCGCCTCGCAAGCCTGGTTCCTCGTTGCTGCCTGGTACGAACAACGCGCGGCGCAATTCAATGCGAACGGCGATACTTCTCATCGTTTCGACCGGATCAGGGCACGCGAGATTTGTGAAAAATTGCTGGCGGAAAAAGATTCCTCCGAGGGAAAGACCAATGCGTATAACCTGCGGGCACAGCTGGACCGGCCGGAGCTTCGCTTCAGCGTCGAGAAGGTCAATGTTCCCGGTCAGGCTTTTCGCACCCTGGTCAACTACCGGAATATCGGGCAGATCTATCTTCGTGTCGTAAAGGCAGACGAGGCCTTGAAGAAACAATTGTCCGACGAGTACGGCGATAAATATTGGCCATCGATCATTGCTGCCAAATCGGTGCGCGACTGGCAACAGGTCCTTCCACAAACAAACGACCTGCAGAATCATGCTGCGGAAATAAAGATCGATGCGTTGCCCGCGGGAGATTACCTGTTGATTGCCGGCACCTCCAAAGATTTCGACAATAAGAAGACGCTCCTCGGCGCGAGACTCTTCTATGTCTCGTCCATTAGCTACGTCAACAATAACGGGGACTTCTTCGTGCTGAACCGCGACAATGGCCAGCCATTGAACAATGCAACGGTGCAGATCTGGGAACAAAAGTATGATTACGCAACTTCGAAAAATATAAGGACAAAGGGTGGCTCCTACAAGACGGAT
>DATHKS010000006.1:0-5278 GCA_035488975.1 Chitinophagaceae bacterium
ACTTCAACGCCGCACCGACGAGTTGTCGGGAGGAGAGAAGCAACGCGTCGCGATAGCAAGGCTGCTGACCGGCGCACCCCGGTTGCTTTTATTGGATGAACCCTATTCCAATCTCGATATGGGTCATAAGAATATCCTGAAGGAAGTGATCCGCGACATTTCACTTCGGCTCTCCATCTCCTGCATTCTTGTCTCTCACGATCCGCTCGACACGCTTCCCTGGGCCGACAGCTTCATCGTGCTGCGTGCAGGCAAGATCCTTCAACAGGGAACACCAACTGTGATCTATAAACAACCATCGGATATTTACACGGCCGCCTTGTTCGGTAAGTATAACCTCCTTTCGTCTCCGGTTGCTGCTACGCTCCTGGGTTTACCAGCCGCAGAGAAAGCCCGTACCGAATTGTTGATGCTCCGGCCGGAGGATATCCATATAGGCCACGCCTCTCCGGACGCAATTTCCGCGACGATCATGCACATCAGTTTCCTGGGTAGTCATTACGAAGTAGAGTTGCACCTGGATGGTCATCGGTTGATCGGCCATTCGCAGTCCGCCGGTCTCAAAGAGAACGAGATAGTCTCAGTTCACACACAGCCCGGCAGTGGATGGTACCTGCAACAATGATGATCAGGCATTGATGAACTCCCAGGCGCTTTTGTACGCGCCGTTCTTTTCTGCATAAGAAATGAATTCATCGTAAAATGGAAATTGAGAGAGAGTGCCGCTATCTCCGATGATCACTAATTTCTTCTTCGCTCTTGTCATGGCTACGTTCATCCGCCGGATATCGGAGAGGAAACCTACCTGCCCTTCCTCATTGCTGCGGGTCATGCTGATGAAGATGATATCGCGCTCCTGCCCCTGGAAGCTATCGATCGTGTTTACCGATATCTTATCTGCGTGCAGTTTTAGTGTAGCCGAATGTTGCCAATGCTCCTTCAGGAAGTTGACCTGTTCCTTGTATGGCGAGACGACGCCGATGGTCGGGTAATCGATGGAAGAATAATGTGCCTCCAACTGCAGCGCCAACCGCGCCAGGTGTTTCAGAAGAAAAGCCGCTTCCTCCGGGTTGCTGATGCTCGTACCCTCTCTTTTTTCTGAAAATCCGCATCCCGCCGTGTCTATGAATTCCAATGGGGCATCCTCACTAAAGAGAACACGATCGGCAACGGAAGGATGTGCACTGAGTTTGTTCCCATAGAAAACGGATGAAGAGTAGGCCATGATCTCCTTATTCATCCGGTATTGCTCATTCAGCAACACGACACTCGAAGGATGTAGCGCAACACATTTCTCTAACAACGTCGTTCCCAGTCCGCCCTGCGCAGCAGCGGCCGATTTGATAGTAGGAGGGAGTTGGTAGTGGTCTCCAGCCATGATGATCTTCTCCGCCTTGAGAACAGGTATCCAACAGGCCGGCTCCAATGCCTGCCCCGCCTCATCGATCACTGCCGTATGAAAGCTGAGATTGCGAATGGTGTAGTGATTCGCCCCAACCAATGTGGCGGCGATCACCTGTGCCTTGCTCACGAGATCATCTACGATATATTGTTCGGTATTCCCTACTTCTTTAATGATCCTATGTGCCTCATCGAAAAGCGCCTTGCGTTGCTCCCGCTCGGCCCGTCCGAAATTTCTTTTGTATTTATGTGCGAGCGTACGGAATTCATTAGCCTGTTTCTTCAGGCGCCGGATCTCCTTCATCTGGCTATGCGCCGCCATCTTCGCATCGAGCGTTAGCGACATCAGCCGCTCCGATACGCGTACGGGATTACCTACCCGCAATACATTCAATCCCTCATCTGCCAGTTTCTCACTAAGAAGGTCGACGGCCGCATTGCTTGGCGCAACAACGAGTATGGGCTTCTTATCGCGGTGGGCAAGGGCCACGATGGCCTGAACCAGTGTGGTCGTCTTTCCCGTTCCCGGCGGCCCGTGGACGATGGCGAGGTCTTGCGCCGACACTATCTTGTTAACCGCTTCCTGCTGCGATGCATTCAGTGATCTCGAGGTGATACCGATGAACGAAGTATCGAATTGAGGCGACTCTTCTCCGGTAAGTATTCTCACGAGCCTGTCCTTCTTTCCTTTCCCGGCGAGATTCATCGCCAGTTTCAGGGCGCTCGTCATCTCATCGTAGCTATTATCATCAAACAGGAGATCGATGCCCAACTTACCGTCGCGTGACCACTCAGGCAATTCGTCCGTTCGCAGTGTCAGCTTGAGTGAATTGCCGGATAAATGCGAGATGACACCCTCCACCCGGTTTTGTGCAGGATCATGATTGGAAAAGAGCGCTGCCGGCATTCCAAAGCGGAGTTGATGAACTATCTCCTGGTGTGTCGTACGTTCCAGTTCCACCGTGAGATAATCGCCGCGACCAAGTTCAGAGCCCCGGATAGCGATGGGATACCAGCTGAGCCCGGCGGCCCTTCTTCCCGGCGCGGATGAACTCTCAATCAATTTTATATAGGATTGACGATCCTCCTGCCTTTCAATATCGAGGAGCGCCAACAGCTTTTCAAAATATTCCATCCGCAAAAATAGCGGGTTAGGAGGGGAGAAAGCCATCGGCGGATTTCGCGGCCCTACCGGGGATAGTAGCGGGTAAATGATGGAAAGGTTATTTTTGACACCATCATGACACCTGCGAAAAAAGCATTCATACAATTAATGATCGTGTTGCTGATATGGGCGAGTTCGTTTACCATAACCCGTTCCGTGGTTAAGGATGTTCCTCCGATCCTGTTCGCACTGCTCCGTTATTCTGTCGCCTCGATCGTCATGGTATGCATTTACTATTCGCAACGATCGAAGATAAAGCCGCCGGCCACGAAGATGCACGGCCAGGTTCTCCTCATGGCTCTGTCGGGCATCAGCCTATATTATATCTTCTTCAATATCTCGCTCGCACATACCGAAGCATCGGTGGGGGCGCTGATACAGGGCTTCATCCCGGTAGTGGTCATGATTCTCGCTTATGTCTTCCTGAAAGAGAAGATATCCCTGCGCCAGGTGTTCGGGAGCGTCATCTGCCTGGCGGGTGTCATCCTCATCGGTTTCATTTCGCCCGGCAAGTCGGGTGGGAATAGTCTTTTTGGAAACCTGCTAATGATAGCAGCGGTCATCTGCTGGGCCGTGTATACGATCCTGTCGAAGCGGGTTGCGCAGACCGACAGCATCTGGCTGACCACGCGATTGACGGTGATCGGAACAATCTTACTGTTGCCCGCTGTATTGATCGAGATGTGGCGCCAGCCCCTTCCACAGATCGGCGCCACCGGTTGGGCAGCGATCATTTACATGGGAATCTTTCCTTCCGCCATAAGTTATCTGTGGTATAACAATGCATTGAAACATATTTCGGCAACCCGTGTCGGACTTCTATTAAATCTCGACCCCGTCTTCGGAGCCGTCCTTGCCGTTGTAGTGCTGAACGAGCCATTGTATTCTTTACAGATCGTGGGAGCAGTGCTGGTTTTTGCAGGAATACTTTTGAGCAGCTCTAAAAAAAGTGCGTGACCCGCAGAAACAATGATTGCCCCGATCTCACACATTCACAAAATGATTAATTTTTTCTACACTTTATTTGTGAAATCCCACTTTGAAATCTTTATGCGCAAGAAATTACACAACAGCCGGGGTTTCCTGTTTCCATTTCTTTGGCCTTTCTTTTGTGTAACAGTATACGGTTTTTCATAGGATATTGGATTTTAAAAGCGGGGAGGATTTCTATCCACCCCTTTTTTGTGCCCCTATCCCTGAAAAAATGCCGCAGTGTTCAACACCTATATTATTGTATGGTTGCCGGGTCTTTACCGGTGGTTGGACTCAATCTCTGAATTTCTTCTTGAGAAGGCCGGGAGAGAAGTCGTAGTGTTTCTTGAATATCTTGATGAAGTTGCTTGACTTTTCATATCCCAGCATATACGCCACTTCCTTTACTGCAATCGGCTTTTCCTCCAGGAGCTGGCGGGCGAGCTGCATCTTCTTTTGCAAATAAAATTCGTAGATGCTGATCGAGTATACCTGCCTGAAGCTCCTCTTGAGCGTCGATTCGCTCAGGGCTACCGCCTTGGCAATTGCCTGAAGGCTGGGAAGACTCTTTTGCAGGTGGTCCTCTAATATCTTCTCCACGGCGATCATCTTGGCCAGTTGACCCTTCGCCAATTCCTTCGAATGACCGCTCCGGCGCATAAGAAGACGGTTTAATGTATCATAAATAATCGAAATGGCCTTGCCTTTAAGATCGAAGGAATCGGCGGGGATCTTGAGGCCGTTCTCATTCATTTCATTCAATGTATGAAACATAGAGAAGGAAGACTGTTCAGCGAAGAACAACGGCTTCTTCTGAAGAGCGAGCTCATGGACGAGGAAAAGCAGATCAGGGTCGACCTCCTTGAACTCGTTTCGTAACCAATGCACATCCATTTGCAGGATGACAGCCTTTGCACGTTGACCCGGAAGAATGGTGAAGCGGATATTCTGTTTCCCTGAAACAAACAGTGCATTGGGTAGATGAAGGTCTGTACTCCCTTGTTTCAATATCAGGCTCTCGTGTGTGAGCGTTGAGATCATTGTAAAGATGTTGGTTGAAGCGATATCCGGCCAGGTAAGCGAAAACTCTTGTCTCGATCTCAATTGCAGATCAAGGGAAAAAATATTCAGGCCATTTATGATCTCCACGAACCGGATCATCCCCGTTCCGCAGTTTCCCTTTACATGCACGCAGTCGTTCGTCACCTCACTATTTACAACCTCTGCGAAATGTTGCATGAACCTGTTGGCATCAGGACGCAGACTATTGATAATAGATTTATTATGTACAGGAGGTCTCTTCACTTATAGGATAAAGGCGAATTACTGATCAAAATTAGATCAGCTTCCGGCAGTAACCAATAAGGGTTAGACCTTAGGACAATAGTTTTCAGCTTTTATTTATTAATGCCAACGGATTCCTTTACGCCTTTGAATATCGTTTTCCAGGTCATATGGAACATAGAACGGTGAGTGTCGCGTTGAAACTTTGCATCGATGACCCTGGGTTCCTCCTTATTGCCGGACGGGTTTGAATTCTTGATCATGACATTTGCCGCCAGGCTGGCCAGTTGTTTCTTTTTGACAATCTTCGTGTCCTCGTCCTTTTGAAGGATCGATACTCTCAGATCGTCATACAGCATCGTCACCTTGCCACTCATGGAATAGTCATTCGCGGCAAGGTTGAATTGCAGGCTGTGAATGACGCCTCTTTCAATGCGGGCAGGGCCCATGGGAACC
>DATHKS010000007.1:0-3423 GCA_035488975.1 Chitinophagaceae bacterium
GGAAATGCTTCGGCAAAATAGCGGGTGATCGCCGGCGTGTCGTGGTGGAATGGCACATCCGAGAGGGGAACAGGCAGCATGCCGAATATGGCCTGCGCTATGCCATTCCTGGTTGTGGAAAAATGTTCTATTACTGTTTGCATCATTTATGATTTGGTCCTTAAGCGACCAATGGATGCAAACTTGAATAAATCAGGGAAGGTGGACAATGGTACATTCATACCATCTTGCCGGGATAAGGACAAAAAAAACCTGGGGCAGCCTTTCAAAAAAGGCCGTCCCCAGGCGTTTCAATGATCTGTAATTATTTTATTTCTATCGGCCTGCGAAAAGCGGTAGAGAAGATATCGACATCGTATTGATCGGTAACATTTTCCTGAATCTGCACTTCCATTTTCCGGGTACCGGGCAAGGGATTGTTGAGCAGCTTCACATAGATCGTATCCATTGCTCTCTTCGCCTGCGGAAAGATCATAGAGTAATGACCATCCTTAGCCTCGATAACGTTTCCATTCTTATCGACAATATTAAAGTCCACACCCACCGCCGCCGGTGTCGCGATACCCGTAGTAACGATACCATAGAAGGCAACGGCATCATAGCTGCGCGTAAAGGCCGAGTAGAACTGAACCGGTAATTTGATAAGAGCGGTCTGCGTGCGTTGCACACTTACGGTTGAATTGTCGTTGGGAATATATCCCAGGTAATAGTGATTATCGTATTCGGGCAATCCACCGCGGTCATAGTCCCTCTTTTCACAGGAGGAAAGTGCCAGGGCGGCGAAGCTGATAAACAGAATATATAGTATTGATTTCATTGTAAGCTTTTTTTGAATTATTGCCAATTAGGATTTTGAGTGACATTCCCACCGCTTAACGAGATCTCGTTCAATGGTACGGGATAGAGGTAGTCCCTGGCCGGTAGGAACGTCCTGGTGCTTGCAGCCTCGGCTATCAATACATTGTCCGCATTCAGCTTAAGCGTGCTGGGGGTGGTGCCCGGCCAGTCAACCGCTATGAACTTCGCGCCGAGCAAATCCTTCGGCAGCATGATTTCAGCCGTCTTCCACCTGATGAGATCATCGTAGCGGAACCCTTCCAACGCCAGTTCAACGGACCGTTCCCTTCTTATTTCTTCGCGCATGTTGAGGTTGTTGGTCGTTACGAACGCGTTGGTAAGCTTAACAGCCATCCCTGCCCTCGTACGCAGCTTATTGATGGAAAGATCGAGGTCGGCATCGCTGATGGTGCCCGCCAGCTCGAACTTGGCTTCGGCATAGATCAGCAGGATCTCCCCATAGCGAATGAGTATCCGGTCTACCGTTGCCGAACCATTGATCGTCCAATCCTCCAGGTTAAAACCCTTCTTGGTTGCGAACGCCGATCTTGCACCCAATGAAGTAGTCGGCACCCATGGTCCCTTGTAGGCAGTTTCTCCATTGAGGAATACGGTATAAGTGAGTCGTGGATCTCTGTTGGCGAATATCGCATTATAAGTTGTCTCGCTTCCTTCCGGTATGAATGAAGGCGATGGTGTTGCTACCGGTGTGTTATCGTTGTTGAATGCTGGCAGTCCATCCGTGTACAGGTATTGCCTGATCAGGTTGCGCGTGATGGCAATGCGTCCATTCTCGAGGTCCCTGGCATTGTTATGACCAAGCAGGAGGTTGGTGCTGCTCACGCCGTATATCTTCACGAAAATATTCTCGGTATTGGCCGGTCCTTCACCAACATGGGTGAAGAGATTTCCATAATTGGCAAAGAGGTTATGACCCTGCGCCATTACAAGTTGGGCTGCGTCTACTGCGAGTTGAAGATGTTGTTCCCATCCGCTTTCATTCCGGAATTTCTCGCGTGTTCCTTCATACAATGCAATCCTCGCCTTAAGGCTCAAGGCGGCACTCTTTGTTACCCTGCCATATTGCGCGGCAGGTAGTGCTGAGCGCGTGGGTAACCATGTGCCTGCGAAGTCAAGGTCCTCGTAAATGGCCTTCATCACATCGGCTCTTGGCGAACGCGGCATTTCCAGCTCGGGTGAATTTCTCGCAAGTGTGTGCAGCACGAGTGGCACATCGCCATACTTCTGTACCAGTTGGATGTAGGCATAGGCCCTGAAGAACCGGGCTTCCCCGAAGTAGCGGTTCATGACACTTTCGGCTACCTTCGCCTTCGTACCCTTCTCCAATATATTATTACACGTAAAGATCTCGTCATACCGGTCGTTCCAGTCGGCGCTGGTGTTGGGCACGGTACGAGTTCCGTTGCTTACTCCGTTAGCTCCACCCTGCGCCACGTTGTCGTCTCCCCTGTTGTCGATCCAGTTACCATCCAATTGCTCGTACATGCGATTGGCGGCGTTGATCAGGTCGCTCTCCGTATTCCAATAGTCTACATCGCTGAAGTCCGTTTCCGGCAAGCGGTCGAGTTTTTTACACCCGCCCAGGACCAGGGCTGCTGCAAGTGTATATATCGATAGTTGTCTTAACTTTTTCATTTTTCCTGCTTTGATTAAAGTTGAAAATTGATACCGAATGAAACGGTACGATAGAATGGATACGCTGTAGCGCTGACGTCATTACCCACTTCAGGATCAAATACGCTCAGCACCTTTGTCGATTCCCAGAGATCCTGACCCGAGACGTACACCTGCAGTCCGCGGACATATTTGGTCCGCAACGGAACCGTGTACCCAATCTGGATATTCTTCAGGCGGATATAGTTCCCGTTCTGTGCCCATTTATCCGAAGGCTTGAAGTTGTGTGCATCTGTCTGATACATGCGCGGGAAGAACGCGTTGGGATTATCAGGTGTCCAGCGGTCCATGTGAATGGTCCATGGCATGTCTGCCGTACCGAAAATAGGAGACAAAGTTTCCTGGCTAATCAGGAACTTGCGTTTCAACGCTCCCTGGAAGAACACGGAGAAGTCGAATCCCTTCCAGTTCAGACCCAGATCGAACCCATAAGTGTACCGTGCGTTGGTTGTACCGAGATAGACGAGATCGCCCGGGTTCTCGGGTGTGCCTCCGCCGGCAGATATTACCTTATCGCCGTTAAGATCGAGATACTTGATATCGCCGGGTGCAAGATTGTTGAAGTAAGGTGTGATCTTCGATTTATAGTCGGTGACCTCCTGTGCATTCTGCAGGTACCCTGCAGTGGTATAGCCCCAGACGGAATTCAGAGGATAACCCTCCAGCAGGTTAACAACGCCACCGGTTCCGATTGAATTCTTTCCATCGTATTTAACGAGCTTATTCTGGTTGTCGGAAATATTGAACCCAACATGGTATTCAAGCTTCTTGCCGATCCTGTCTCTCCATTTCACATCGAATTCAGTACCCCAGCTCTTCAATTCGCCCAAATTATAAGACGGTGTTGCAATACCTATGATATTGGGAAGATTCAACTGCGCCAGCATGTCC
>DATHKS010000008.1:0-3832 GCA_035488975.1 Chitinophagaceae bacterium
TGACATGCTGCGAGATATCGGATGGGAGTGTATCCGTATAATGAACGATAAGATCATTCTCCTTCTTTGTATCTGTTACCCGTATCTGCTCTTCACCGAAGACAAGCTTGCCTGTATCCCCCACCTGTCCGCCGCTTTCGGCATAGAATGGCGTAGCTGCCAGCACCAGTTGGTACTGCTCCTTTCCTTTCGCTTTTACCTTTCTGAATTTCACTACGGTGGTACCCGCGATCAATTCATCGTATCCTACAAACGATGTGTTTTGCGCCGGCCCCACTTCTATCCAATCCGCAGTATCGATGAGCGTCGCTGCGCGGGATCTATCCTTCTGTTCCTTCAATGCCGCTTCAAAACCCGGTTCATCTATACTTATATCATTTTCCGCCGCGATCAACCGGGTGAGATCGATGGGAAACCCATAGGTATCGAACAATTCGAAGGCCTCTCTTCCTGCTACCACATTCTTCGCTGAATCCCGCAGGATGTCATCGATCCTCTTAAGTCCCTTTTCAAGCGTCCTCAGGAATGATTCTTCTTCTTCCCTTATCACGCGGGCAACGAATTCGGCCTGGTCATACAATTCAGAAAAAACATATTTGAATTGAAGTGCAAGTCCCGGTACCAGCAAATGAAGCAGCGGCTGTTTATGCCCGAGGTAAGAATAATAGTACCGGACCGCTCTCCGCAGTATCCTGCGTATCACATAGCCGGCTCCCGTGTTGGAGGGCAACTGACCGTCGGCAATGGTAAAGCTGATGGCGCGGATATGATCGGCCAGCACGCGGAAGGAAATTGCCTGTTTGCTATCGCCGAGATCATAGGACTTACCGGTTATCTTGCCGATCGCACTAATGGTGCCGGTGAATATATCCGTATCGTAATTACTCTGCTTCTCCTGGATCACGCGTACCAATCTCTCGAAGCCCATGCCAGTATCCACATGCTGCGATGGCAGCGGCTGCAGGCTTCCGTCTTTCAAACGGTTGAACTGCATGAATACATTGTTCCAGATCTCGATGACCTGTGGATGATCGTTGTTCACCAATGTCTTTCCATCTACCTTATTTCTCTCCTCGGTTGTGCGGCAATCCACGTGTATCTCCGTGCATGGACCGCAGGGACCGGTGTCTCCCATTTCCCAGAAATTATCCTTTTTATTTCCGAGGAGGATGCGGTCTTCCGCTATGTATTTCTTCCATTCGGTAAACGCTTCGTCATCGCGCGGCAGTCCTTCTTTCTCGTCACCCTTGAAAATGGTGACATATAATTTATCATTATCCAGTTTATAAATATCAGTGAGTAGTTCCCAGCTCCATTGGATGGCCTCCTTCTTGAAGTAATCTCCGAAGCTCCAGTTGCCCAGCATCTCGAACATGGTATGGTGATAGGTATCGACACCCACTTCTTCCAGGTCATTGTGCTTGCCGCTAACACGTAAGCATTTCTGTGTGTCGGCCACCCGTGTGAAGGAAGGCCTGGCATTTCCCAGGAAGTAATCCTTGAACTGGTTCATGCCGGCATTGGTGAACATGAGCGTAGGGTCGTTCTTGATCACGATCGGTGCGGACGGAACGATCTCGTGACCGTTGGACTTAAAGAAATCGAGGAACTGCTTGCGTATCTCGGCTGAATTCATTTGACTCGTATTTTTTACCAAACGGTCCCGCATTTACACGCGGATTGACACTTACGTCTATAATTGGGTTGATTTTTGCTGATAGACGCGCTATATTTGTCAGCACCCCCTTTTGATTTGAGGTGTGGCAAAGGTAAAGAATCAAATGGCACGTACCCGCTGAAAACAAGGCAAGATGGCTTTGTCATGAAGAAAATCAAATATTACTATAATACCAATACACTACGCTATGAGAAGCTCGAAGTCCCACTGCGCGTAAAACTTTTGCGCGTATTTGGTTTCGTGGCCGCAGCCGTCGTTACCGCCACACTCATTTCCTATTTCGCCTTTCAATTTGTCGGTTCTCCCAATGAAAAACTCCTCCGCGTCGAGAATGAGCGGATGAAGGACCGTTATGCCCAATTGGATGATCAGCTGAAGGCCCTGGATCAGCAGATGAAGGAACTGGAGAAGCGGGATAATAATGTGTACCGTTCCATCTTCGAGGCCAGTCCTATCCCCGATAGCGCCCGAGCCAAGGAACTGGAGATCCAGAAGGAGATCGCCACCGTGGAGAGCATGCCGAACAATGAGCTCCTCACTTCCATCATCAGCACGCTTAATAACCTGGCCAGCCGAGTGAAGGCGCAGAATAATTCCTATACGGAGATCGATGGTCTCATCAAGAACAAGGAGCAACTTCTATCCCACACGCCGGCCATTCAACCGGTGAGCAATAAGGACCTTAGCCGCATTGCCTCGGGGTTCGGTTATCGCGTGGATCCGGTTTATAAAACCGTTAAAATGCACGCGGGGCTTGACTTTGCGGCGCCGCAGGGAACACCGATCTATGCCACCGCAGATGGCACCGTCCTTACTTCCGGCAATACCGGCAACGGCTATGGCAACCACGTGGTGATCCGCCACGGCTACGGATACGAGACACTATATGGCCACATGGTCAAGGTAAAGGCAAGACCCGGGGAAGCCGTGAAGAGAGGAGAGATAATTGGTTGGGTGGGCAGCACCGGAAAATCAACAGGCCCGCATTGCCATTATGAAGTACACAAGAATGGTAATAAGATCGACCCGGTCTATTTCTTCTACAACGATCTTTCTCCCGATCAGTTCGACCGCCTCCTGAAACAGGCCGCCTCCAGCAATCAGAGCTTCGACTAATCCGGCTTGCCGGCGGATTTAGCTGTAACTTTTCCACACTATGGTATGGACTTTGTAAAAGAGTTCTCATCATAAGTATCTTTGGTGAACTGTTATGGCGAAACCCCTTGCGCAAACACATTTTGAATTCGGGGTAGCTACTGATAAAGAGGCTACACCTGCAGCATCATCGACTGTAACATCCGCTCCTATCATGCTCAACGACGCCCCGAAGATCCCCGTGGTCAGCCTAAAGAAGAAGCCTGCCTCTACACGCGGCCGTCGCTCTCTGAAGGATATTGCGCTCACTGCAGACCTCATCGAGGTACCGGAAGACGAGATCCTCTTTCAAAAGCAATACTATTCCATTGGAGAGGTGGCTATCATGTTCAAGGAGAACCAATCGCTGATCCGCTACTGGGAAACAGAATTCGATATCCTGCAGCCACGCAAGAACCGCAAGGGCGACCGATTCTTTCGCCCGGTGGATATCAAGAACCTGGAACTCATCTACGACCTGCTCCGCCGGCGCAAGTTCACGCTCGAGGGAGCCAAGGATTTCCTGAAGAAGAATAAAAAAGCGGATCAGAAATTCGCCATGATCCAATCGCTCGAGAAGATCAAGACATTCCTGCTCGAATTGAAAGCCCATCTCTGATTTTAACTTCACCCGCAGATTACGTGCAACTTTAACATCATGAGTTGCATCATTGATTCGCGTCCACTTAATTTTACAGCTTTATTCCATAGTCATGCAGAAAATCTCCCTGATCGTTCTAGCTTTTGTGCTCTCCGGCACTACGGCTTTCGCCCAAACACAGTTTGAAGTACTCCCGGATAATGATGGCGGCAAGATCTTCAAAGGCCTCATAACACGCAGCCTCCTGGAGAAGGACACATCGTTCAAGTGGTACGCCGAAAATCTCAAGGGGTATCGTCTCAATCCTGGCGGATTGGATATTCTAAAGAAGAATGTCGACTCGGTACGGTTCATCGTGTTCATGGGAACCTGGTGCGAGGATTCCCACAACATTGTGCCCAAGTTCTTTGCCTTTGCAG
>DATHKS010000009.1:0-5798 GCA_035488975.1 Chitinophagaceae bacterium
CGGGTGCAACGACCCCTGGTATCCCGCCAGCAGGGTTAGAAAATAAGCTGAAAGAATGGCCGTGCGTTCTTCGAAACCCGTCGACTTCTTAACCTGGTCTATGATCTTTTGATCGAGGAGATAGCTCAGCGGGAAAATATAACCCTGGTATTCGGAGAAATCCACCTTCTTTTCGAAGATAACGGGAGAGATCCTGAACTTGATACCGAACAGCCGGTTGCCCGGTTTATGAAAACATTCGATGGCATTATACCGGGGAAGGAAGCCATCCGTTTTCATGGGAAATTTCTTATCGCCTACCTGCATTACGAAGGGGGTCCCGAGATTGATGATGTATGTGTAGCCAATATTGGGAAACTGGGCATCGGAGAACCCGCGTGGATACTGTTTCCAGAGATCTCCGAAACTCGTTTCCCAGAAAAAATCGATGAGATGGCGCAGACCGGCCGGCGGCGGTGTGCGGTGATAATTCTTCTCGAAGTGGTCGATATGAAAGAATTCCAGATGCTGCATAGGAGGTCCGGTGAAGTCTGCCCGATGAAGAACACGTTACTTTATTTCCTCGAAGACGCCTGTTTGCTTATTCTTCCTGACATTATCCCAATTGAAATAGCGCCCATTCATTGCTACATATACTCCCGGAGGCAGAGTCTGCGCAAAGGCCAACGCGCTACCCAGATTGAAGAGCCCGTCGCTACTACCAAACTTTATGGGGATCATGGCACCGGTCAGGAGGATCGTCTTATTCTTCACTTCCTTTGCCAGCACCTTCGCCGTTTCGCTCATCGTATCCGTTCCATGCGTGATCACGATCTGGTTCTCTTCGCACTGTAAACACTGGTGCACGATCAGTTCCCTGTCCTCCGCAGTCATTTCCAGGCTGTCGATCATCATCAGCGTCCTGATCTCGATGTCAAGGCGGCTGCGGCCCATTTCCAACAGGTCAGACATATGAGTATCCTTGAAATATAACTGGCCGTCAAGTTCGTTGTATTCCTTATCGAATGTACCACCGGTGATGAAGATGCGAATTGCCATGAAGAAAGTCTTTGCCCGGTGAAATTAATGAATTGAAGCAGGATAGGCGGGGAAGACTGGGCGATGGGTAATTAACAGGCGGGAATAACTTTTATTTGCAGATTAACAAACTGTGAATTATTTTAGCATGCCTTTAATAAAAAAAGGCCCTTCCGTAGAAACGGACTGACCTCTAACGATTGCTTGCCATATGAAAAATTTTCGAAGTAGTGTTCTGGGCTGATTTCTCAGCAACTTGCAGGCTCTGCTTCCCTCTTTAGACCTCTGACGACTTGCCCCTTTTAACGATTGCCTGCTGTGTGATCTCTCTGTCGATCTATTACAACACAAATATAATCTGGCGGAAATCAGGTTTCAAAACAACTTAATGTAGTTTTGAGCATGGCAAACGGCCCTGAAATGTAGCGAAACCCTTACCAGTGGCTCATTCCATGAAAATTTCTGCACGATGTCCAACCGTTCTCAAGACATATTATTTCAGCTGATCCGTTCGATGGAAAAGGCTGAAAAAAGGCACTTCAAGCTGTATATTAAACGGAGTTCCGCAAAGGAAGATCTGAAGATCGTCCGGCTTTTCGATGCGTTGGATAAACAGGAGATCTATGACGAGAAAACCCTCCTGAAAAAGCTTCCCGGCACAGAAAAACGGCAGCTTTATAACCTCAAGACCCATCTTTACAGGGAGATCCTGGCCAGTCTCCGGCTATTGAAAAGCGCCGACAGCATTGACCTCCAGTTGAATGAACAGTTCGACTATGCCCACATTCTCTATAAGAAAGGCCTTTTTTCCCAAAGCCTGAAGATCCTCGACAGGGCCAAGGACACCGCACGCACCCACCAGAAATTCTATTTCCTGGCCCAGGTGGTAGGACTCGAAAAGAGGATCGAGAACCTTCATATTACCCATAGCCTGCAGAGCCGCGCCGAGGAACTGGCCGCCGAAGCCAATACGGTTAGCCGTCACATCGATACCGTAGCCCGGTTAAGCAATCTTTCGCTTCAGCTGTTCAGCTGGTTTACCCGCCATGGACACGCCCGCAATGAAAAGGATGAGGCCGGCGTGAAGAAATTCATGCAGGAAAACCTGCGTATCGACGCTCACGAGTTCGGCGGATTCTATGAACAACTCTATCTCTTCCAGAGCTACTGCTGGTATGCATTTATTCGCCAGGACTTCCTTCAATACTACCGGTATGCGCAGAAATGGGTGAACCTGTTCCAGTCGCAGCCATTGATGATACGGGTGGAGACGAGTCACTATATCAAGGGCCTCCACTATCTGCTCAATGCACACTTCGATCTCCGGAACTATAAACAATTTGCAATCGTATTAAAGGAATTCGAAGCCTTTGCGGTGACCAGCCGGGTACAGGACCATGATAACTTCCGTATACAGGCCTTCGTCTATATCAGCCAGGCTAAGATCAACCAGCATTTTATGCTTGGTACATTCAAGGAAGGCCTCAAGGCGGTTCCGGCGTTGGAAGCGGGGTTAAAGGAAAATGCCGTCTTCCTCGATCAGCATCGTATCATGGTAATCAACTATAAGATCGCCACGCTTTATTTCGGCAGCGGGGATTACAGCAAGAGCATCGATTACCTCCAGAAGATAATCAACGAATCGGGAGAACTGAGGACCGACCTGCAGTGCTATGCCCGCCTCGTGCACCTCTTATCACATTACGAATTGAAGAATTACGATATCCTCGATTCCCTCATCAAGTCGGTCTTCCGATTCATGGCCAAGATGCAAAACCTTACAGTGGTGGAGGAAGAAATATTTCGCTTCCTGCGGAATTCCTTCAATATGTCGGCTCGCCAGTTAAAGCCCGAACTGGAAAAATTCCTGCATAAAATAAAACACCTGGAGAAGAACCGGTTCGAGACACGGTCATTCGCCTACCTGGATATTATCTCCTGGGTAGAGGCAAAGGTGTACGGAAAGTCCATGGGCGAGGTAATCCACGAAAAATATTTGCAGAGCAAACGGAAATAACGGAAAATGAGACCGCAATGGGAAAAACACCGCAGATTCCTGTTAAATTAATCATCGATCGGCTCTGGCAAAAAGCTTCGCTAAACGTAACTTGCACCCATGCATCCATTCAACCTCCGTATTGTGCGCGCAGGAAAGTGCCGGATGTCATGAAATACTATGCAAGACTATTTACAGGGATTAAATGACAGGCAGAAGGAAGCCGTTCTTCATATCGACGGACCGCTGATGATCATAGCCGGAGCCGGCAGTGGAAAAACGAAAGTACTCACTACGCGGATCACGCATCTCATGGCCAACGGCGTCGATTCATTCAATATTCTTGCACTTACTTTTACCAACAAGGCGGCCAAGGAAATGAAGGAGCGGGTTGAGAAGATCCTGGGCAACAATGAAGCAAGAAACCTTTACATCGGCACCTTTCACTCGGTATTCGCGCGCATTCTTCGCACCGAGGCCCCTCGCCTCGGCTATCCAAGCAATTTTACCATCTATGATACGGACGATGCCAAGAGCGTGATCAAGGGGGTAATAAATGAACTCCAGCTGGACGATAAACACTACAAGCCAAATACCATCTATAGCAGGATCTCTTCCGCAAAGAATGCGCTCGTGGGTCCGGTGGAGTACGCCAATGATTATTACCTGCAGCAGGAAGACATGCGGAGCAACCGCCCAGCCATTTCCCAGATCTTTGATGCCTATGTGAAGAAATGTTTTAAGAATCAGGCTATGGATTTCGATGACCTGCTCCTGAAATTCTATGAGCTTCTGAAGAACTTTCCCGAGAGCCTTAGTAAATACCAGCACAAATTCAAATACATCCTGATCGATGAGTACCAGGATACCAACCCGGCGCAATACGAGATCATTAAACTGCTCGGCGCCATGCACGAGAATGTCTGCGTTGTAGGTGACGATGCGCAGAGCATCTATTCCTTCCGCGGCGCCACAATACAGAATATCCTCCAGTTTCAAAAGGACTACGACGATGTAAAGCTGGTGAAACTCGAACAAAACTATCGCAGTACCCAAAGCATCCTGCACGTGGCCAACCAGGTGATCAGCAATAACAAGAACCAGATAGAAAAAGTACTCTTCACTGAAAATACAGAGGGAGAAAAAATTAAGCTGGTGCGCACCGCCAGCGATAACGATGAGGGCAAGATGGTGGCCGACTCCATCCAGGAGCAAAAGCTCCGGAATCACTACAACAATAAGGACTTCGCCATACTCTACCGCACCAATGCACAAAGCCGTGCGTTTGAAGAAAGCCTCCGCCGCATGGGAATTGCCTATACTATCTATGGCGGCATGAGCTTCTATCAGCGCAAGGAGATCAAGGACCTTGTGGCGTACCTGCGACTGATGGTCAATCCAAATGACGAAGAGGCCCTGAAGCGCATTATCAATTACCCGGCGCGCGGCATTGGAAAGACTACTGTTGACAAAGCGATCCTATTGGCGAACGAGAAAGATATTCCCATGTGGACGGTTTTGGAAAATGCAGGCACTTATGGCTTTCGCGCGGGCACCCTGCAGGTCATAGAGGAATTCGTTCTCATGATCAAGAGCTTCACCAGCATGTTGCAGAAGCAGAATGCATATGAAGTTGCTTCCCATGTTGGCAAGCAAACGAACATCGTCAAAGAACTTTTCAATGACAAGAGTACGGAAGGTGTGCAACGCTTCGAGAACATCCAGGAACTACTTAACAGTATAAAGGAATGGACGGAGAGTCCCGATAATGAAGAGGGCGAAGTACTCGACAAAGGATTGGGATCGTACCTGCAACAGATCACCTTGCTCACCGATTCGGATAATAAGGATCCTAATGCCGATACGGTGAAGCTGATGACGATCCACGCAGCCAAGGGCCTTGAATTCAGCTGTGTGTTTGCTGCCGGCCTCGAAGAAATGCTTTTTCCCAATGCCATGTCGATCAATACAAGGGAGGAACTGGAAGAAGAAAGAAGACTTTTCTATGTGGTGATCACGCGGGCCAAGCACCGCCTATGGATCTCCTATGCCAACACCCGGTATAAATTCGGCTCATTGGTGCAGAATGAACCCAGTCGTTTCCTGGACGAACTTCCCGAACAATATCTCGACAGGAGTTTTGCCGGCGGCGGATCAAAAAATCAGTCGTCCTTTAATACCGGGTCTGCCTTCGAGAGAATGAATGGTGGATGGAACTCGGCCGCACAGGCAGAGAAAAGATACGGAGCGCCTCCGGGAAAAAAGAAGGAAGAGACGCCGTTTTATCTTAAGCCGCAAACGCCCTATCAAAAGGTAGTGGAGCATACTCCGTCTGCGGATTTCGTAGCCAGTAATATGGCCGATCTCCAGGTGGGACAAAAAGTAGAGCACCAGAAATTTGGGTTTGGAGAAGTGATGAAGATGGAAGGCGCGGCACATAATCCTATCGCGACGGTCAATTTTGAGAAGAATGGCGAGAAGAAGATCATGCTCAATTATGCGAAGTTGAGAATAGTGTAGGAAGGAATTTGGGATTGGGAATAAGTAATTAGGAATTAGGCCTCGTTAGAAAAGTCCTTCCAGTCGGCGCTCACCGTTTTACCGTCAAAAATACATTTGCCGGGAAGGCGGTAAGTATCCGCAAACGATGAATCTTCTAATGAGGCCTAATTACTTATTCCCAATTCCCTCCCACTCGTCACAGCCCAATCCTATCCAAGCACTTTTATCACTCCATTTCTATACAATTTCCCGATCGGTATTTCCGCCTTGTCGATCTCCAGTA
>DATHKS010000010.1:0-12893 GCA_035488975.1 Chitinophagaceae bacterium
GGATTTTCCAGCAGGTCCTGCAACTCAACATGAAGCGTCCCCTTGATGCGGCCAATATTTCCCTGTTTGTACTGGCCCGATGTATCGTAGTATTCGCCATTCGTCCTTACATCCAGGATGACCAATCCTTTTTCCTGGCCCTTTTTTTTCATCAGGTCGGGCAGCGAGATCTCCTTGTAGCTGTTATCCTGGGCGGAAAGCCGGAGACTGATACCGATGATCAATAGCATGGAAAGGATAGTGCGCATGATGTTGTGTTTGGCTCAAAGCAAGCGATTATCAGGCATTGAAAATTGTACGATATTGACCTTTAGACGAAAGGAAGAATTTGGGTGACATACCGGCTATTTTCCGGAATGAACGGCTGAAGTGCGAAGCGTCATAGAATCCCGCCTCGAGTGCGGCCTCTTTTACCTTCTCCCCGCTCCGTAATAGACGCCTTGCATACTCAACCCGCAGGATGAGCAGGTATTCATACGGCGATACTCCGATTTTTTTCCTGAAGAGCCGGGCGAGATGAAACGGATTGAGGCGAACCACCTCGGCCATCTGCAACAGCGAGAGGTCTTCGGTGAAATGATTTCTTATGAATTCGATGAGTGCCGCAATTCTTCCATCGGGAACAACTTCCTCCGGCACGATGGTGTGGGGCTGGAGGATTGATTGCATACAGTCGAAAAAAAGTTCTTCCTCGAATGTCCGGTCACCGGATTGAAAGGAATCAAACAGCGCCCTGAATTTCCGCGCCAGTATTTTGTTTTCCACGAGCACACTCTCGAAATTGAAATCCCTTGCAATAGGTATGTGCAACAGTTCGGCAATGGCCGTTAATTTATCCCGGTCGGGATAGAAACTGAAATACTTCAGCGGGGTGCCGACAATGGTGCTACCCGTATGGACCTCACCGGGGTTGATCATGACCAATTGATCCTTCATCGCGGTTTGCTCCTTCCCGTTGCAATAGAAGGCATCGACCCCTTCGAGCACGAATTCTATCACGTAGTGATCATGAAAGTGGCGGGAGAACTGGTGGTTGGAAAGAGTATAGCTTGCGAAATCGATATTGAAGAGGCGCTCATTCTGCCAGAGGTGAAAGACGGTATGGGGGGCAGATTTCATTATCCTAATGTAACGAAAACAAAATCCCTGGCGCCGCCGCCTGTATAATAGGGCACTTGTCTTATTTATACTCCGTCATACTTATCCGTTGCCTGCAAAAACTATATTCTACCTCGTCATTACTGCTGACGATGATGAGCCGGTCCTTTCCATGAAGCGAAATAAGGCGTAGGTAGAGATCTATCCCCGGTGCATCCAGGTTGGTACAGGGTTCATCTAACAGCAGCAGGGCCGTGTTGGAGAAGATGCATTGCGCCAGCTTCACGCGTTGTTTCATTCCCGAAGAGAAATGCCTGATCTGTTTGTCGGCCGCCTTCTCCAGGCCGACAGCGGTGATGATGCCATCGATGTCGACTCCGGGGAGGAAGGGTTTGAACTCCTGGTGAAATTGCAGGAATTCCCGGAGGGTCATTTCCTCCACCACTTCGAGATAAGGAGCGCAGATAGACACATGCCCATATACTTGTTCGGGTGGGAGCAGTGAGGTCACGCCATTGGGACCGGGGGTATGCCAGTCGCATTTCCCTTCATTGAAATGCATTGATCCGCTTAGTACCTGCAGGAGTGTCGACTTACCTGAGCCGTTGGGGCCGGTGATGGCGTAGGTCTGACCTGTTTCAAATGTATAAGTGAAATGACGGAAGATCCAGTCACGGTTGAAGCGTTTACCGGCATCAGATAGGGAGATCGTCATCGCCGTTGCCTTTGGTGAAGCGTTTGATGATGCCGCGTCCGCTTTCGCGGATGAAGGTGAGTATCTCGTCCCGTTCATCGGTAGCAGGCATTTCCTCTTCTATATATTCCACTGCCTGGCTCGTGTTCATCCCTTTATTATATAACACGCGGTAGATATCGAGTATCTGGTTGATCCTTTCCACGCTGAAGCCACGGCGTTTCAGGCCAATCGAATTAACACCCGAATAGCTCAGGGGTGTTCGCCCGGCCTTGATATAAGGGGGCACATCCTTTCCAACCAATGAGCCGCCGCTTACAAATGAATGCTGTCCGATGGTTACGAATTGGTGAACGGCACACATGCCGCCCAGTATCGCCCAGTCGCCAATGGTCACGTGGCCCGCCACCTGTGTATTATTGCTGGTAATGCAATTGTCTCCAACGAGGCAGTCGTGTGCGAAATGGCAATAGGCCATGATGAGGCAGTTCTTGCCAATGGTCGTCTTATCGCGGTCTTTAGTGCCGCGGTTGATGGTCACGAACTCACGAATGGTCGTGTTGTCGCCGATGAAGACATTTGAATATTCTCCCTGGAATTTAAGGTCTTGCGGTACGGCGGCAATAACGGCGCCCGGGAATATCCTGCAATTTTTTCCGATCCTGGCGCCTTCCATGATGGTCACATTCGACCCGATCCAGGTGCCTTCTCCGATCTCCACATCCTGGTGAATAACAGTGAAAGGATCGATCTTGACATTGGTCGCGAGCCGGGCATTGGGATGGATATATGTATGCGGATGAATCATGCAGTTGAATTACAAAAAAAGTCACGTTTTACGTGACGTGCAAAGGTAATTGTTACTCCCTAAACTGGCATTTTTTTTAGATCGGACAAATAAAGAGAGTATTTGACACAATCAGGACTTTAAAAACGGTGTTTAGACTGTAAATTTGCATTTTAATGACTAGTACCACCGACATACTGAACCTTGCTTACAAGCAATCCATCACGCAGGATCAATTGGAGATCCTGTCTGAGAAGGAGCAGCAGGTACCTGGTACTGTCCAGTATGCCATCAGGCGATACAGGCGGGATGCGCTCTGGAACATCGAGGATACAGGCATGCTGATCTATCACTACGAGAAGAATGAGCGGGCCGAGAGCTACCTGGAATTGAAATTCTGCCTGAATGGGAATATGTATTGCCAGCATAAGGAGAATGAATGCCAGAAATGCCGGGTAAATAATTTCAAGGACTGCGCTTCCAGGGAAGAGAGCGTCGACCTCCTCAATTTCCGATTTTCCCCGGCGCAGTTATCCCAATTCGTAAAACCGAGAAATGCAGACGATAGTGCGCTTGGCGACGAGGTACTGGCCTTCAAACGCGCGACTTCCTTCTCCAAGACACTTCCGATATGCGGTAAATCGCGTATGGTGCTTGAAGCGATGCTGAATAATAACTATTCCGATAGCCTGGAAAACATCTATATCAACGCACAGATCCAGATGTTGCTGCTTCATAGCCTGGACTGCATGACCGGCGAAAAGGAGATCGATATCATCAATTGTAAATTCCTTGCCAATGAGGCCGACCGCGATAAGGTGAGCAAGGCCAGGGAGATACTGATCCAGCAGATAGGCGAGCCGATCACCATCAAGGAACTCAGCCGGAAGGTGGCGATGAATGAATGCTACCTCAAGAAGGGCTTCAAGGAAATGTTCGGCACCACCATATTCGAATTCTACCAGAGCCAACGCATGGAACACGCAAAGTATCTCCTATATGAAAAAGGACTGAGCGTCACGGACGTCTCCATGATGCTGGGTTATTCTTCCATTTCTCATTTTTCCACAGCTTTTAAGAAACACACAGGTTTGAAGCCTTGTGAACTTTTGTTTCGCTAAATAAATCGATTGAAACTTCTTAGCTACATAGTCTCATTTTATTTCCTCGCATTGATGCTCTTGCCCTGCTGTTCTATGGATGATTGCAGGAATGAGCAGGCAAGTGCAGGCCAGGCGACACCCCATAACAGTAAACAGGGCTGTGGCACGTGTTCGCCATTTGCCTGTGCCGGCTGCGCCAGCGTTTCATTGAAGACCGATTTCATTTCTTTCCCCTTTCCCATCGCAGACAATCAATCGATGGAAACAGGGTTTATCGATCAGCATTTACCTACGGTGCATTTTGATTTTTGGCATCCTCCCCGGATAGCCTGATTGGGCGAAAGCCTTCAGTTACGTAACTTCTTTTAATAGTATCACTGTTGCCCGGCAAGCTTCGCATGAAGGGTATTCTGGAAAATATTTTCCGGCCAATAGTGAAATAAAAATCAATTCTACATGGCAAGGATATTTTTGTGCATGATTGCTTTGCTTGCCAAAGTGATATGCATCGGTCAATACAATTTACAGGTTAAAGTAATCTCGGGGGAGAATAAGGAGGCGCTGGTGGCAGCGACCGTTTCCATTCCAGTACTGGGCAAGACCGGTCTGACGGATTCGGGAGGACTGGCACGGTTTGCTGGGATCCCGAAAGGAAACTATAAAATAACGGCATCATACACGGGGTATGCGGGTGCGTCGGGTATGGTAGAACTGCCGGGCAGTGACACCATAGTCCTGCAACTTCATCTTGAAGATGAGGAAGAAGAGGAAGTGATAGTGCAATCTACACGGACGAGCCGAAGCATACGGAATATACCCACACGCGTGGAGCTGATCGCACTGGAGGAGATAGATGAAAAAACGAATATGCGGCCGGGAAATGTCTCGATGCTATTACATGAGAGTACGGGCATCCAGGTGCAACAGACATCGGCTACGAGCGGAAACGCGAGCATACGGCTGCAGGGCCTCGACGGCAGATACACCCAATTGCTTAAGGACGCGTATGCTAACTATGGCAATTTTTCGAGCGGGCTCAGTGTAATGGAGATCCCGCCGCTCGATCTCAAGCAGGTGGAGATCATAAAGGGTCCGGCCTCTACCTTATATGGCGGGGGCGCGATTGCTGGTGTCATAAATTTCATATCGAAGACGCCACAGTATGCAGCAGAGAATAATTTGTTGGTAAACTATTCCAGCATTTCCCAAGGTAACATAGGATTTTATTCTTCGAAGAGAAATAAGCGGGTGGGGTATACTTTGCTGGCGCAAGTCAATAAGCAGCGCGCATTCGATGTCGATAAGGATGATTTCACGGAAGTGCCGAAGTCGCTTGAGCTGGCGATTAATCCTAAATTATTCTTCTATCCCGATGAGCGGTCCGTCGTGATCATTGGCAACAGTTTCAGCCACGGAACGCTTGAAGGCGGCGATGTGCAGGTGCTGAAGAATAAAGGCGACGCGTACCACCAGTATTTCGAGAAGAATAGAACGATACGTAATATCACCACAATGGAATGGCAAAGGAAGATAGATGAGAGGAAAAGTTTCACTCTTAAACAAAGCCTTTCCATTTTCGACCGGCATATCAGTATTCCCGCGTATCATTTCCATGGGACCAGTTCTTCCACTTTCACCGATTTCTCCTACCTGGACAATTTGCCCCGGCACACACTCGTAGCGGGCGGAACACTCACCTGGGATCGGTTCAGGGAAAAGAATGGCAGTGCGCAACAGCGGAATAATACCACTACTGCGTTGGGCGGCTATTTACAAGACACCTGGGATATCTCTTCCGTAGTGAAGATAGAAGGAGGGTTACGCCTGGAGTCGGCGGGGTTTCAGAATTCCTTGTTCTCGAAAAGGGAGTTTTTCGTTTTACCTCGGATCTCCCTGCTTCTTCAATACGGGCCGGAATGGTCGTCAAGGATCGGAGGAGGAATGGGGTATAAGCTTCCAACGCTTTTCACGGAACGGACAGAGAGTTTTCAATATAAGGGAGTGCAGCAATTGGAGGATGTGAAGGCGGAGAGAAGTTATGGGAGCACAGCAGACCTCAATTTCAGGACCAGCCTGGGCGGTGCGCTGAACCTGGCCGTCAACCAGCTGGTCTTTTATACAAGTATCAGCGATCCATTGATATTGGAGGAGAAGGCCCCGGGGGAATTTAGTTTTGTGAATGCAAGCCGTCATGTCAGGAGCATGGGAATGGAGACGAATGTGAAACTGATCTATCGTCGTGTGCTGAAATTATTTCTGGGCTATACTCTGACGAAGGCCCGGGCCGGTTATTTGGCGGACAATCAGCACTTACCACTAGTGCCTGAGCATAAATTCAACTCGGCGCTGATCTTCGAGAAGGATCACGTAGTGAAGATGGGCCTGGAGGCATACTATACAAGCCCTCAATACCTGTACAATGGGTTACGAACGAGCGGATATTGGGAGGCGGGCTTCATGGTGGAGAAGATTTTCGAGAAATTTTCCGTTTATATCAACCTGGAAAACTTCACAGACACGAGGCAGAGCCGGTATAAGGGCGTGGCAAATGGTCAGCATAGCCAACCGGTCTTTGATGATATCTGGACGCATACCGAGGGTTTTGTGATGAATGGGGGAGTGAAGATCCGGTTTTAGGCTTGCCGGCTTTGCCGGTTGACATCGGGTTGACACCTAGTTGACATCCGGATGTCAACTAGGTGTCAACCCAAAACCAAAAAGGGCACCTGTCCACCAACAGTGTGCCCTTTGTCCAGATAAAATATATTTAAACGGCCCTGCTCGTTCTCAACACAGGATAGCTCCGTTGTAAAATCGCGAATCCACCGAATAAAACACCGGAATAGAACAGATCACCCAGCAATGTTCCCTTTAAAAAGGGCAAACCTGCCGCAAAACACGTCATCAGACCATTGACATCCTGTGCATACAAAGCGTTGCCCGGCCAACAGATAAAATTGGTGATCACAAAGAATATCCCGCTTGACACCAGCGAAGCCCCTAATATCCTTGCCGGTGTAATCCTTTTCAATAAAAAGATCCCCGCAAGGATGATCAGCGCATACGCGCCATAGATCCAATGAAAACCGCTGTAAAACCAGGTGAAATGCGGGTTATACTTCGCATAAATGACATTGTTGATAAATAGATCGCTCAGCCAGGTAGCGGCCAATGGGATCAGGAAAGCCTGCCATTTTCGTTTGAAATACGCCGCACCGAAGAGTCCCATCGCGGCGACCGGCGAGAAATTCAACATATGCGGAATGCAGCGGCTGAAGGCCGCCAGCAGGATCATTCCTGCCAGTATCGTAAATCGTATGTTCAGTCGACCGCTATTCATCCTTTCAATTTCAGTATATAAGATTTATGCACTGCAAGTCACGCATCCCTCTTCCATAGTGCAGGTGCCCCCGTTGAGCAATTGGTCCTCCGCCACTACGGCGCTCTCCACCACGGTGAGATTATGCTTATCTATCAACGGCTCTACGGACTTACCGCCTTGTTTCTCTACCGTGAATTGAACAGCCTGCGTTGCCGCCTTGGTCCGCAGATAATACATGCCCGTCTTCAGGCCCTTCTTCCAGGCGTAGAAATGCATGGAGGTCAGTTTACCCGTTGTCGGCGCATCAACGAAGAGGTTCAGCGACTGCGACTGGCAGATATACGCACCACGATCTGCAGCCATATCGATCAGCGAACGCTGCTTGATCTCCCACACGGTCTTGTATATCTCCTTGATGTTATCAGGTATTCCATCGATCTTCTGAACGGAACCGTTCTGCCGGATGATGTTGGTCTTCATTTCTTCATTCCAAAGGTTGAGATCCACCAGGTCCTTCAGCAAGTGCTTATTTACGATGACGAACTCGCCGCTCAATACCCTGCGTACATAAATATTGGAGGTATATGGCTCGAAGCATTCGTTGTTGCCGAGTATCTGCGACGTGGATGCCGTTGGCATCGGCGCCACCAGTAATGAATTCCGCACTCCGTACTTCAATACCTCGGCCTTTAATGTGTACCAGTCCCAGCGGAGCGTGGGTTCGGTCTGCCACATGTCGAACTGGAAGATGCCCTTCGATACTGGCGAACCCTTGAATGTCTCATAAGGGCCTTCTAGCTTCGCCAGGTCCTTCGAGGCGGTCATGGATGCGAAGTAGATCGTCTCGAATATTTCCTTGTTCAATTGCTTCGCTTCTTCGCTCTCGAAAGGCAGGCGCAGCAGGATGAATGCATCGGCGAGTCCCTGTACACCCAACCCGATCGGGCGGTGCCGGAGATTCGAGGTCTTGGCTTCCTCTACAGGATAATAATTGTTGTCGATGATCTTATTGAGATTCCTTGTAGCCTCGTATGTTACTTCATATAATTTCTCATGGTCGAACTTGCCATTGATCACATAGCGTGGCAAGGCAAGAGAAGCCAGGTTACACACCGCCACTTCGTCGGGGGAAGTGTACTCCATGATCTCCGTGCAGAGGTTCGAGCTTTGGATCGTTCCCAGGTTTTGCTGATTACTCTTCCGGTTGGCGGCATCCTTATATAAAAGATAAGGGGTACCGGTCTCGATCTGTGCATCGAGGATGGCAAACCAGAGATCCTGCGCCTTGATCGTCTTCCTGGCTCTTCCTTCCTTTTCGTACTTCGCATAAAGCGCCTCGAATTCCTCGCCCCAGCACAGGTGCAGGCCGGGAGCCTCGTTAGGACAGAAAAGGCTCCAATCGCCATTATCTTCCACGCGTTTCATGAATAGATCCGGGATCCACAGGGCATAAAACAGGTCTCTTGCCCTCATTTCTTCCTTTCCATGATTCTTGCGAAGGTCAAGAAACTCGAATACGTCCGCATGCCATGGCTCGAGGTAAACGGCAAATGCGCCCTTCCTCTTACCGCCGCCCTGGTCTACATAGCGGGCCGTGTCATTATATACGCGCAACATGGGTATGATCCCGTTGCTCGTGCCATTCGTTCCACCGATATAGCTACCGGTAGCACGGATGCCGTGAATAGCGAGGCCAATACCGCCGGCGCTCTGGGAGATCTTCGCCGTTTGTTTAAGTGTATCGTAGATACCATCGATGCTGTCCTCTTTCATTGTGAGAAGGAAGCAGGATGACATCTGCGGCTTGGGAGTACCCGCATTGAATAACGTAGGTGTAGCATGTGTAAACCACCGCTCACTCATGAGGTGATAGGTCTTCAGCACATTGTCTATATCTTCTTTGTGAATGCCTAATGCCACACGCATGAACATGTGTTGCGGACGCTCGGCGATTTTTCCGTTCACCTTCAACAGGTAGGATTTCTCCAGGGTCTTGAAGCCGAAGTAATCGAACCCGTAGTCGCGGTCATAGATGATGGTAGAATCCAGCAATTCAGCATGATCCTGCACAAGCTGCCATACATCGTCTGCCAGCAGCGGCAGGCGCTTACCATTCCGGTTATCGGTATAGTTATAGAGCGACCGCATGGTATCGGAAAAGCTCTTGGTGGTGTTCTTGTGGAGATTGCTCACCGCGATGCGGCTGGCGAGTAATGCATAGTCGGGGTGCTTGACGGTAAGCGAGGCCGCTGTTTCCGCGGCCAGGTTATCCAGTTCCGTGGTCGATACGCCATCATACAAACCTTCGATCACTTTTTTCGCTACATCCACCGCATTTACAAATCGCCGGTCGAGACCATAGCAGAGTTTCTCAATGCGGGCGGTGATCTTGTCGAATTTAACGCTCTCTTTTTTTTCGTTTCTTTTGATTACAAACATAACAGCAGAATTTATATATAGATAGTAGTAAGTAGCAGAGTGAACGTGAAACGTGAATCGGTGACCTGCCTGCCGGCAGGCAGGTCGTGAATTGAACCTCGCTATGTCGGGATGTTCCACTTGAATATTGAACATTGAATATTCAATGTTTAAGTTCGACACTTCCCTAACCCTTCAAAGGATCAGAAGTCCTCTTCCGTAGAAAATGCCTGTTCTTCTTTCCCCGACATCACACCGGACTTCTGGTAGTCTCCTACCCGTTTCTCGAAGAAGTTCGTCTTTCCCTCAAGCGAGATCATTTCCATGAAGTCGAAAGGATTGGTTGCACCGAACATCTTGGGATAGCCGAGTTCGTCGAGCCAGCGATCCGCAACAAATTCGATGTATTGCTGCATCAGCTTAGCATTCATGCCGATCAGGGCAACGGGCAATGCTTCGGTGATGAATTCTTTCTCGATCGTCACGGCATCGCCGATGATCCCGTACACTTCGTCCTTGGAGAGTTGATTTTTCAGCATGCTATATAGCAGACAGGCGAATTCGCAGTGAAGGCCTTCATCCCGGCTGATCAGTTCATTGCTGAAGGTCAGTCCCGGCATCAGGCCTCTTTTCTTTAACCAAAAGAGCGAGCAGAAGCTCCCGCTGAAGAAGATGCCTTCCACGGCTGCGAAAGCGACGAGACGCTCCGCAAAGGTTCCGTTCTCGATCCAGCGCAATGCCCAATCAGCTTTCTTCCTGACGGCAGGGATGGTATCGATGGCATGAAAGAGGCGATCCTTTTCCTTTGGATCCTTGATATAGGTATCGATAAGAAGGGCATAAGTCTCGGAATGGATATTCTCCATCATGATCTGGAAACCATAAAAGCATCGTGCCTCCGGCAATTGCACCTCGCTCATGAAATTCACGGCGAGATTCTCATTCACTATGCCATCGCTGGCGGCAAAAAAGGCCAATACATGGGAAATGAAATGACGCTCACCGTCATTTAGCCCCGTCCAGTCTTTCTGATCGGAACTCAGGTCGATTTCCTCGGCGGTCCAGAAACTCGCCTCGTGTTTTTTATACTGCTCCCAGATCCGCGGATAATTAATGGGAAGGATAACAAACCTATCCTTGTTTTCTCTTAATAAGATTTCTTCCTCATGCTGCATGATAAAAGATTTGAACAAATGAATCAATGCGGCACGACAAGAGACGATAAACACAATAACTCGTTGAGAAGTTGTAGCAATCGATCTTTGCCGGTACCTTACCCGGAAAGGCTCCAGACAATAATCGTTCCGGCCCGTCAACTGCCGTCCACCACCCGGTGGATCACAGTTGCCTGTCAGCCCATGGTTTACATAGGGTTACCCAGTACGCAGAAACGAATATTTACAAGAACTGACGACGAATGTAATTGGAAAAAGAAGAAGTTCCCGGTGTGACTTCTTCACAGAGTGTGGATATATTTTTGTGCAGATATGATTGGATTTGCTCCCATAATGGCCTAGTAATTTTTATCGCAGTATGTGCTGATTTTTTATCACACTATGCGTTGATTGATGGCCTTTGCCACGGCTTCGGTGAGGGATGCGACGTGTAATTTTTCATATATCTTTTTAACATGACTCCTAACGGTCTCATAACTGATGTTGAGTTGATCCGCGATCATTTTATAAGCAAGCCCGTTCACGATACAGGCGAGGACTTCTTTTTCTCTCGGCGTCAGTTGGTAATTCGGCGGCGGTTCATTCTTGATATGCTGGGAAACCGATTGCATCTTACTCAATACTTTTCGCGCAATGCTCGGCGACATGGGAGAACCGCCAAACTGTAACTCGTGCAATGCTTCTATGAGACGTGTATTGATATGATTTTTTAATATGTAGCCCGAGGCGCCGGCGCAAATGGAGTCGAACACTCTTTCATCATCTTCGAACACCGTTTGCATCAATACCTGTATATGAGGATAGTCTTTCTTTAACAACCTTACCGCCTCTATGCCATTCATCCCCGGCATTTCGATATCCATCAGCACGATATCCGGTTTACAATCCTTCAGGTCTTCCAGGCAGTCCAATACATGACTGAAAGAGCCGACGATATCGAAACCATCAACCGTATCCAATAACAGGGAAATACTTTCCCGGATATTCTTGTTGTCATCAAATATGGCAATGCGCGTGTTCATAATGATTGTTTGTTTGGCAAATGTCGTTCATCGGGGCCTGTAATTCTATCCCCAAATCAGGTTAGTACGGAAACTCCAGGGTGATGGAGCTTCCTTTCCCCGGTTCCGAACGGACCAGGCAGCTTCCCCTCATTTCGGACGCCCGCATCGTCATGTTGATCAGGCCATTCCCACCGGGCTGGCTCTCGGTGCTTTTCAGGGTCTTGTCTAGATCGAACCCCTTGCCATCGTCGGTAATTTCCATGATTACCCGGTTCCGCTGAACACAGATATGTGTAATTATCTTTCCGGCGCCGGCATATTTAACGGAATTGTTGAAGGCCTCCTTGAAGATCAGGTAGAAGTTCTTTCTCTTCTCCATGTTCAGGTTAATGCCGAGTAATTCCTTATCGAAAGTGAATTCGAACTGTATGTTCTCGGCAGAGGCCAGCGGGCGCGCATAGCTCTCCATGCGCTGTACGATCTTCTCCATGCTATCGTTCCTCGGGTTTATCGTCCACACGATATCATTCATTTCCGTGATCACATCCGTCGAGGTGGCCGTTATCTTCTCCAGTACTTCCTGCAGCCGCTGTTTTTCATTCCGCGCATTCTGGATCTGCGCCACCCTTCCATAGATCGATATACTGCTGAGTGCGGATCCCATATTGTCGTGCAGGTCCTGCGCGATCTTGTTTCGTATCGTTTGCCGTTTCACCAGTTCGTTGATCCGGTAGCGATACACGAGCCAGATCATGAGCGACACGAGTATGCCGCATAGCGCATAGAACCACCAACGTTTCCAGTAGGGAGGAATAATGGTGATATTCAGTGTGGCGATCTGCGCCTGGCCATTCGCTCCATTCGTCATCTTCACCATGAACACATAATCACCTCCATCGAGGTTGGCATAGTTGGCAATATTGGAAGGATCGCCCTGTATCCAGTCGCTGTTGATGCCTTGCAGTTTGTATGCAAAGCGGATAGGCGTGGAAAACGTATAGCTGGGGGCGGCAAAGGCAACGGAGATCGTATTCTGGTAATAGGGTAATACTATCTTATTGTTCAACAGGAGATGACTGAACGAACTGCCGAAGATCTGGAAGTCCGTAAAATAGATCTGGGGGACGGTCCGGTCCATATGAACGGAATCGGGATGGAATGAAATAAAATAGTTCAACCCGCTTACGTACATCCTTCCCTTGCTATCCTTGAAGATATTTCCGGATACGCCACCGCTTTTCTCCTGGTCGGGCAACGGGAAGGGAGTGAATGTCTTCTTACCTAAATCATAC
>DATHKS010000011.1:0-4786 GCA_035488975.1 Chitinophagaceae bacterium
TTGGCCACGGCTTCCTGCAGGAAGGATTTCTTTTCATTCAGTGTGACAAGCGGCGTGGTATCATACGCCATCACATAAGGAAGCGGGAGATGCCCGAGGGAAGGCAGAAGATCTGCCATGAATACGATCGTCTTTCCTTTATAGCGCAGTTGCGGCAGCATCATGGCGCGTGTATGACCATTCGCGAAGCGGATAGTGAAGTCTTCGGCAAATGGAACGGAGGCGAGGAGGGGATCGGCGGCCTGCGGCACATCGATGAACTTCAACTGCCCACTTTCCTGGATCGGTAGGATATTTTCCGTTAGGAAAGAGGCCTTTTCCCTTGCATTTGGGTGTACAGCCCAATCCCAATGTTCACGATTGCTCCAATAGGTGGCATTCCTGAATGCGGGAACAAGCAGGTCACCCTGCCTGGCAATGCTTCCACCACAATGATCGAAATGCAAATGCGTGAGGAAGACATCCGTTATATCATCGGCCGTAAATCCATGTTGGGAGAGGGAACTATCGAGAGTGTCATTCCCATGGAGATAATAGTGACCGAAGAATTTCGCATCCTGTTTGTTTCCCATGCCATTGTCCACGAGTATCAATCGCTTTCCATCTTCGATCAGCAAACAGCGAAGCGCCCAGCTGCACATATTATTCTCATCCGCGGGATTGATCTTGTTCCAGATACTTTTTGGGACAACGCCGAACATGGCGCCGCCGTCGAGTTTGAAATGCCCGGCGTTTATTGAATATAGTTTCATAGTCAGAGATTATTAAGTCAAAATTCAAAAGTAAAAAGTCAAAAGGGTGTCCTATTGTTGAAGATATTTCCAATAGCACGCTAATTGGCACATTGGCTAATTGACTAATTTTTTTTGTTTGAACAGTGCCGAAAACAGCCACAACAGTCCAATCCCGAAAAATACAATGAGCGAAAGGATGGAGTTCTTCATGTTTCCTGTTAGTTCTTCGATGAAGCCGAAACTGAATATGCCGATCACGATGGCTATTTTCTCGGTGAAATCATAGTAACTGAAGAACGAGGCGGTATCGGTGGTCTCCGGCATCAGCTTGGCGTAAGTAGAGCGGCTCAGCGACTGCACGCCTCCCATCACCAGGCCCACGGCTACCGCAAGGCCATAGAAATAATATTCCGCATTCATTCCCTCCTCGGCCACGAGGGCGGTAGAGTAGGCCGCCACACAGATCACGATCCAGAGGAAAATGACACCGATGAGCACCTTCAGGTTGCCGAACTTACCGGAGAGTCTGGACATGCTCCAGGCGCCGAGTATGGCCACGAGCTGGATGATCACTACCGTCACGATCAGCTTCGCATCAGGCAGCTTGAGTACCTTGCTTCCAAACAGCGTTGCCGCCAGCATTACGGTTTGAACGCCCATGCTATAGAAGAAGAATGCGCGAAGGAATCGCTTCAGCACGGGCATCTTCGCCACCTGGCCATACACCTTCTTTATCTCGGCAAATCCATCGCGGAACACATTGCCCCTTTCCGGTTTTTTGATGATGGGCTTCGGCAGACGCGCGAAGGTGATCTGTGCAAAGCTTATCCACCAGATGCCTACCAGGAGGAAGGTGATCTGGGTGGCCGTTCCCTCGTTTCCCTTCATGAACATTACCAGGCCAAATCCTATCAGCTGCATCAGCACGCTTCCGATATATCCAAAGGAGAAGCCTCTCGCGCTTATTCGGTCGCGGTCTTCGAGCGCCGCAATTTCCGGGAGATAGGCGTTATAAAATACGAGGCTTCCGACAAAGCCCATGGAGGCGAGCATGAATGCGATGATGCCGAGACCGAGATGGTCCTTATCGAAGAAATACAATGCGCTGCATCCCAATGCACCCATATAGCAGAAGAAGCGCATGAAATTTTTCTTATTACCCCGTGTATCGGCGATGGAGGTAAGGATGGGATAAAGCAATGCGATCAGGAGATATGATGCCGCCAGCGTATAGTCGTACAAGGATGAATTCACGAAGCTGCGCCCGAGGAACGGGATCGTATGGTTGCCCTCGCCTCCGCCGGTCACCGCCAGGAAATAGATCGGGAAGAAAGTGGTAGTGATGACCAGGTTATAGACGGAGTTAGCCCAATCATACATGGCCCATCCATTGATCACTCTCTTAGATGCCGTTTGCATAAGCAGCAATGTTTGAAGTAAAAATAGGGATTTGTCTTCTATGCCGTGGCGTCGGGATGAATGAAGCCTTTCCAGATCAGGAAGAGCATGATGAGGCCGGCGACGATGCGGTAGATGCCCCAGACACGGAAACCATATTTCTTAAGAAAGCCGATGAAGAATTTTATGGCGGCAAGGGCGACAAGGAAGGCCACCACGCTTCCAATGAGCAGCACGAAGAGATTGTCCTTCGCTACCACATCGGGGTGTTCCTTATAGGCATCGAAGAAACTCTTTACGGAAGCCGCCAGCATGGTCGGTACGGCGAGGAAGAAGGAAAACTCGGCAGCCGCGCTCCGCGTGAGACGCTGACTCATGCCGCCGATGATGGTAGCTGCGCTGCGGCTAAGACCGGGGAAGATGATCGATAGCACCTGGAAGCATCCGATGATAAAAGCTGCCCCGGGCCCGATCTTCTTCTCGGAATCGATCACGGGCCTGGTAAATACTTTGTCTATGAAGAGGAGTACGATGCCACCGCCTATCATCACCCAGGCGATGAAGCTGAGATTGGCGAGGGCCGAATCGATATGTTTTTTGAGAAAATATCCAACGATCAATGCCGGTATCACGGCAATAATGAGTTTTAAATAAAAATTGGCATTCTTAAGATCGAAGAACTTCTTCCGGTAGATCACTACCACGGCGAGAATGGCTGCGAGCTGGATCACCACTTCGAACATATCACCGAAAGGCGTGGGGGTGATGCCGAGAAGCGGCTGAACGAACTTCATGTGTGCAGTAGAAGAAATGGGAAGAAATTCGGTTAGCCCTTCTACGATGGCAATGACTATGGCTTCGGGTATGCTCATATTGGACGAATCAGTCAGTTAATATGATTGGCCGGTTGGCAATAAAAAAGGCGACACTATTCCGCATCACCTCATCATTTATGCTTTACAGGCATATCAACCTTTGTTCACTTTTGGCTTCTTGAAAATCGCATAGATCTCGAGTACCAGCCCCGCGAGGATCAGGAGGGGCGCGATGGTGATACGGGTAGTGCTATATACTTCTTCTTTCTTGAATACGCCGGGGTCGTCGCTGCTTCCGCCTGCCATCAGGAACATTCCGATTGCGATCACTATGATGCCTATCAGCATCCAGGTATAGTTTTCCTTCGAGAAGATGGAGGGAGTCTTGTTTTCTGCCATTTTTTACTGATTTGGACGTGCAATATAAGGAGAAACAACGTGAATCGTGAGACGTGAATCCGCCTGTGCCCAAGCTTCGGCGGACGCAGTCGTGAATCCGGCCCACCGCCCTAAGAAAGGCCCCTTCGTGCCTAATACAGGTCGTCGAGCTTCATCCGGAGGTATTTCAATACGCTGCGGTGAGTGCTGAACAGGGTGATGCAGATGCCGAGAATGATCAGGCCGCCAAACAGGAGGACCAGCGTGAGGTTATCGTGCAACACTTTCATTTCGGGAATATATTCTTCGGCAACCAGGATCAGCAGCCAGACGGCGACGATGGCAATGAGGCCACTGATCGCGCCGTTGATGATGGCCCGGAGACTCATCGGCTTGGCGATGAACCACCTGGTGGCGCCAACCATCTGCATGGTCTTTATGAGAAAACGGTTGCTGAACATGGCCAGCTTTATGGTATTGTCGATGAGTATGATGACTACGATAGCCAGCACGATAGCCACTATGAGAAGGCCGATGCTGATCTTCCTGATATTATCGGTCATCTTGCCCACTAATGCCTTGGGATAGGTGACATCGCTGACATATGTCTGTTTTTGCAGGTCTGCCTGTATCGCCGTCAGTGAATCGATATTCATATACTGCTGCTTCACCTTGAAATTTACACTATTGGGGAGCGGGTTGGCATCGAGCACCTTGTCCCAGTTCTCATTACCATCGCCGAGATAGATCTTCTTCGCCTTTTCCTTGTCGATGAATTCGATGGATTTCACATACGGTTGCGTGGAGATGTATTGCATCAGCGCAATGCTGTCGGTGGGGTTCAGATCTCCGCGTAATTCCGCCTTTACCTCCACACTTTCCTTAAAGTAATCGCCCAGCTTATTCGCATTTATCACAAACCACCCGATAATACCCAGGAGGAAGAGTACGAGCGTCACGCCGAGGATAGACATGAAATAGGAAGGTTTGCCCCGTTTGATGGAGGCGTTACCTGTACGAGCCATAGAATTGAATTTTTGAAATTAACGGGTTTTGCAAAAATAGCCAATTAGGCCTACAATCAGTATTTTTGCTGCCCATTTAAACGATGCCCGCGGGGTGATATTGCCATGTGGTGTAAAACTAATTTGTTAAAGGTTTTTTCGCGAAGGGTGCGGGTGGTGAAGGCAGGGCATAAATATTTCTTTAATCACCGTGCATCACGGCGTATAACCTCTCATTAAAAAAGATAACCAGCAATGGAATATGATTTCAGGAGGATAGAAAAGGAGTGGCATTCAAAATGGAAAGAGTCGGGAGCCTACAAGGTCAGCAACGACTCCTCCAGGCCGAAGTATTATGTGCTGGATATGTTTCCTTACCCGAGTGGCGCAGGACTTCATGTGGGGCATCCCCTCGGCTATATTGCCTCGGATATCTTCAGTCGTTTTAAGAGATTGA
>DATHKS010000012.1:0-6985 GCA_035488975.1 Chitinophagaceae bacterium
CCTTTGAACTTTATAGAATCCGTTCCTCATCCGAAGGCCATGCGCTACGGTGAGAACCCGCACCAGGCCGGCATTTTCTATGGTGATCTTGAGCAACTGTTCACACAATTGAATGGTAAAGAACTTTCCTATAATAATCTCGTGGATGTAGATGCGGCAATGCAGCTCATCGCAGAATTTCCGGCCGGCTCCATCGCTGCCGACGGTACAACATTTGCCATCATCAAGCATACGAATGTATGCGGCGTTGCGCAGCGCAGTACCACCAGGCAAAGCTGGGATGATGCACTCGCAGGCGATCCTGAAAGTGCATTCGGTGGCGTGCTGGTTACCAACTCGGCCATAGATACCACAACTGCGGAAGCTATAAGCGAGATATTCTTCGAAGTCCTCATCGCACCGTCCTTCGATGAGGCGGCGCTGAAGATCCTTAAGGGTAAGAAGAACAGGATCCTGCTACAACTAAAAGCTCAACCCGTTCAGGATAAACAATACAAGTCCGTACTCAATGGCGTCCTGGTCCAGGAGGTAGACAAAGGCAACTATCTCGAATGGAAGGAAACCGGTGGCCGTGAAACGACAGCCGCCGAAAAGAACGATCTCATCTTCGCCAATATTATCGGCAAGCATCTGAAATCGAATGCCATTGCTCTTGTCAAGCAAAAAAAATTAATTGGGAAGGGCTGTGGCCAGACCAGCCGGATCGATTCACTTCGCCAGGCCGTGGAGAAGGCCAAGCAATTCAACTTCGATCTCAAGGATGCAGTAATGGCGAGTGATGCGTTTTTTCCTTTTAATGATTGTGTGAAGATGGGACATGAAGCAGGCATCACTGCATTCATACAACCCGGTGGCTCCATCCGCGATGCCGATTCGATCGAGTACTGCAAGCAGCATAACCTCGCGATGGTGATCACGGGTATGAGACACTTCAAGCATTAATGCCGCGTTTCGATCTATATAAAACCTTCTCGACAACCGGGGAGGTATTAAAGCAACTTTCGCTATTCAATCCACTCACGATTCGAAAGAAGGGCACGAGGGTCAAGGCCATTTTCTCGCTCGCGCTGGTATGTTTCTTCTGGGGCACCAGTTGGATCGCCTCCAGGCAGGGCGTTCGTTTTATGCCTGCACTCCAGATGGCGGGCATCCGGCAAACGATCGCGGGACTTTGCTTCGTCATCTTTTTTATTAGCCGCGGCCATTCGCTGCCCCGTGGAAAGGAATGGATAACCGTCATCATTCTAAGCTTTTTGAATTTTACACTCAGCAACGGGCTTAGCACCTGGGGATTGAAGTTCGTTTCCGCAGGGCTCGGCTCCATCATGGGTTCCATGTTCCCGCTTTGGCTGGTCGTCATCGGGCTTTTCCTCTCCGGTACGAGGATACCGGCGCGGGCTATCGGTGGCCTGCTACTCGGCTTCGCCGGGATTTGTATTATTTTCTATGATCATCTCGATGATTTCCTCAAGCCGGAATTCCGTTTCGGTCTGCTCATATCCCTCATTGCTACTTTCACCTGGGCGCTGGGCACACTTTACACCAAGAAGAAAGCGATCAGCTACAATCCCTATTTCAGCCTCGGACTGCAAATGCTGCTATCGGGGTTCTTTCTCACCCTCTTCACTCAATTGACAAACTCTTCAAATGTGCAAGCCGCAGTCCCTTTCCTTTCCATTCCATGGCAATCATGGCTGGCTATCGCTTACCTCGTGATCTTCGGTTCGGTTGTATCATTTGTGGCTTATCTTTTTGCGTTGCAGAACCTGCCTACCACCCAGGTCTCTCTTTATGCCTATGTAAATCCTGTTGTAGCGGTGCTCCTTGGCTGGTTATTATTCCATGAGGAGATGACTGTCTTCATAGCCATCGGCGGTGCCGTAGTATTATGCGGTGTATTCCTGGTGAATAAGGCCTTCAGGGGATTACCTGTTCCCGAACAACCGGAAGCGGAAGGCATTTAAGCGCTTATTTCCTTTACGAATTGCTCGTATACCGTCTTCCATTCTTTACTTACCGGGTCCGAACCGAGAAGGCTATTGTGCCAGATGATAATAAATGTTCCATTGACCGCCTTTACCTCCCGGTGATAGTGACGCATCTCTTCCAATGCCTGGGCACTCGTGAATTTCTGCTCATAGTAGGAATTCGCCTCCATGAAGCAAAAGGGGAACAACATGAGCTTGGTGGCTGTTTCAAGCGGGAGATCGTACCAGTAAAACGGTGATGCAACCGAGGCCCGGAATCCATTGATGCTACCGTACCCCATGCTGAAGTCGAATTGAATGCCATTTTCCATGAGCGTGCGAAATGTGGCGGGCAGCGTAAACCGGATATAATGTTGTCTCGAAGAGAGTATAGCCGTACCGGTGACCGAGGAAAGGCTGGCAATCTCCTCCTTCATCAGTGAAACGGAATCTCCGCTTTGCCACGAAGGATGAATTCCAATAGGATACCGTATCATGTGGTCCGCGATCAGATCCCGCATGGCCTGTTTCCCTGGACTGATATTCTTATCATACTTTCCCGTTGAAGAAGCGAGAAGGAAAAAATAATATGGACGCAGTTTGTATTGCTCATGCAGATGGTTCATCCAGCCATATGCATCATAGGGATCCTTTTGCTTTCCCCTCAATGTAGATACCCTTTCCTTCATCTGACCCCATTCACCTTTGAAAAATGACCTGGTGACACCAGCCAGGGTCCTCCACCATCCTTTGTGTTTATAAGACCAGGCCATATCGATATCGTAGGTGGGCAGGAAGAGAAATTCGTTCGCGCGGCATTTCACGGATGGGAATTTCTTCAGCAGGTATGTTTTGAAATCACTCAACCAGATATTGACGAGCGGAATGGAAAGGAATTTTTCCTGATAAGCCAGTGAATTTTCATGGTTATATCTTCCATAGGCATCTGATCTCCCCGGAAGATATTCTTCATATCGGCTAAGCAGGTAGAATGAAGCGGCGAATATATCGAACGGAATATCGCCACCAGTTTGAAAAAACGCACGATGACCGATGTGATCAAAGCAATTTATTTCCTGCGGGTGAATGCCGGTCTCGAAAAGCAGGGAATGCGGACGGATCAATATCTCCTCGTCACCCATTCTTTCATTGGTATAATTGAGTTTGGCTCCGGAAATGTTCGCGTATGCCTGTCGATCAGTGGTAAGTTGAAAGGCTTCACCGAAGAGTTCCTTCCCGATGAAGTCCGAGATGTATTGAAGGCGGGCTGTTATCGTTTGGGTGAAAATGGTCACAGCATGAAGTTAATCAGCTATCCGCATTCTTTTCCTTCCATTGCTGGTTAAATGATTTCCGGGGAAATTCGAGAGGACCCCTGTGCTTCGTCCATACCGTCCCAACCTTGTTTATGAACCAGGTCTTTGTTTTTCCATTCACCATGTTCATCCAGCTACGGCGAAGCATCGCCTGCTTCCACATCTTCCAGACCATTTTCTCAGAAAGATCCGCTGATCCTTCCTCGGCGGCCTCATGCCTGTTTTCGAGCAATAGTTCATGGAGATTGATCTTCACCGCACAGACCTCGGTGCAGTTGCCGCACAATGAGGACGCATGGCTAAGGTGCTTCCACTCGTTCATGCCTTTGAGATGCGGAGTGATCACGGCGCCGATGGGTCCACTGTAGGTAGCGGCATAAGTATGACCACCGATATTCTTGTAGACCGGGCAGGCATTGAGACAGGCGCCGCAACGGATACAATAGAGGCTCTCGCGTTGCTTAACATTTGCAAGTATGTTTGTGCGGCCATTGTCAAGGAGTATTACATACATCTCCTCCGGTCCATCCGTTTCTCCTTCGAGTCTCGGTCCGGTAACGATGGTGCTGTAGCTGGTGATCCTCTGACCCGTTCCATAGGTAGCAAGCAACGGCCAGAACAAACCCAGGTCCGTCATGGAGGGAATGACCTTTTCGATACCGGTGATGACTATATGTGTTTTCGGCATGGAACAGGAAAGCCTTCCGTTGCCCTCATTTTCGGTAATTGCGATGCCCCCTATGTCTGCAATGATGAAATTTGCGCCCGTTACACCTATTTCAGCCTCCATGTACTTTTTGCGCAGGATGTCGCGGGCTACGAGTGTAAGCTGTTCCGGTGTGAGCGAGGGATCGGTGCCAAGCTTCTCTGCAAAAAGCTTAGCAATGTCTTCCTTGCTCTTGTGCATGGCGGGAGTAACGATATGGTAGGGCGGCTCGCCCGCAAGTTGTTGTATATATTCTCCGAGATCGGTCTCTATGCTCTCGATATTATTCTTTTCGAGGAAATCATTGAGATGTATTTCCTCCGTTACCATGCTCTTGCTCTTCACCAGGGTCTTGCAATTCTTTTCTTCGCAGATCCGCTTCACGGCCTCGAGTGCTTCGGCCGCAGTCTCCGCCCAGATCACCTTAACGCCGCGCCGGCTAATGACAGCCTCAAAGTTCTCCAACTGTGTGTCCAGCGTTTCTATCGCCCTCCACTTGGTATTCTTTGCACGTTCCCTGGCGAGTTGAAGATCCGAGAACTGCTGCTTGCCGAGGGGAACTACGGAATTATATCTCCCGATATTGAAATTGATGGTACGCCGGTGCGAAAGATCGGCCGCCTTTTCAGTACTCTTCGCCTTGAAGTCAATTGCTGTTTCTTTCACTGCCGGGAAAATTGGTTGTTATGCTTTCTTATCTTGATAATCGCCGGTTGCTATCTTTTCCAGCGCCTGGTAGAATTCTTCTCCAAATTTACGGATGAGCGGCTCCTTTAAAAATTTATACACCGGCACCTTCAATTTCTTTCCTAATGAGCAGGCTGGGCTGCACATTTGTTCCCGTGGCTCATAGTTCACCCGCTCGTAGTCGCCGTGCCTTCCTTTCTTGGTGATGATGGGATAAAGGTGGCAGCTGATCGGTTTCTTCCAGGGGATCTTCTTATCGTTATACGCCTGCTCGAAGGCACATTTGATGAGCCCGTTCTCGGAGCGCGTACCATATACACAGATCTCATTGTCGGAAGAAAGCGTGGGTGTGACCCATCCGAATTCCTCATCGTATTGATACCTGCCCTTCCTTTCGATCTCAGCTTTCGACGCCTCGGAGAGATAAGGCTTTACCTTCTCGTAATATTCATTTACGAGATCCAGTTCCTCTTTATCCAGGGGTGCACCCGCATCGCCGTCCTCGCAGCATCCGCCCTTGCACTTGGCAAGATCGCAGACGAACTTCTTTTCCGCTACGTCGTCACTGATCAATATATTATCTATTACTATCACGCCACAATTTTAGCGAAGGTACTATTTTGCGTGGAGGTTGATAAGTGAAAGGCCTGGAATTGGGAATAGGGGATTCGGAATTAGGCTGATATCCGTACATTCCTTTTGTATACTTCGCGGTTGAGCTGCGAGAACCCCCTGGCACCCCAATTCCCTATTCCTAATTCCCTATTCCCACCCGCTCATCGCCACCTAAGCGTATTGATCAGGTGCAGGAGATCCTGCTTCAGGTAATCGTTCACTATCAGCAGGGAATCTTCGTTTGGCGTGGCATCGAAATAAAGCGCGCCCCGGAGAAAATGCCTGGTTGAATCGGTCAGGAAGAACTGATTAGCCGTGGCAGTGTTCCCGCTGAGAGAAAAGTATATCCCCTCCACTCCATTCGGCGTCCGGATGATGCTGTCATTGATGCCGGTCGATACATCCGTATGCTGCTTATAGGCCATCTTGAAACCATCATTCACTAACGAATCGAAATTGGAATGCGTAACGTCCTTATAGCTGATATATATACGGCTATGGAAACGCGGCACATCGATATTGATCCACCAGTCTCCGGCCTTCGCGTCGAAGAACGATGTATCCTTTACAACATTGGCGTAAATGGGATATTCGAAGGTGTAGGGATAGCCGGCCTGGTCGAATTGCTGGTATTTCTTTTCGGGAAAATCTATTCTGAAGTATCCTTTCTTCTTGTATGAATAGGGACTATTGCAGGCCGCCAACAGGAAAACGAATGAAACGAAGCACAGGAAATGGAAACAATTTCTTTTATTCATCTCTCGGGAATTCATTTATGATTTCTTGTTCACGGTGACTTTTATAAGACCCAGGCGGTTACGCTCCGTATCGAGGACCGTGAAATCGAAATCTCCGCTCTTGATCACATCATTTGCCTTGGGAAATTCGCCCGCCAGCTCCAGCACAAGCCCTCCCACCGATTCATTGTCTCCGCGCACTGCATCGAAGGTATCCATTGGAAGGTTGAGCTTTTTACACATGTCGTGTATCATTGTCTTTCCTTCGAACACGTAATTGTTTTCGTCTATTTTCTTATCCAGTGTTTCTTCCTCATCAAATTCATCCCGGATATCACCAATTACTTCCTCCATTACGTCCTCCATCGTTACTATCCCGCTCGTTCCGCCGAACTCATCCACCACCACGGCGAAATGTATATGCCGCAATTGGAAATCGCGGAGAAGGTCGGAGATCAATTTTGACTCCGGCACGAAATAGGGTGCACGCATCAGTGGACGCCAGTCGAAATTACCGGCCTCATCAAGGGCACCCACCAGGTCCTTCGTATTGAGGATGCCGACTACCTGGTCCATGCTTTCCTTATATACGGGCAGCCTGGAATAATGAAGCTCCTCCACTTTCTGCGTCAGGTCGGAGAAGGAGGAGTTATAATTGATACCATTCACCTCGAGCCGGCTACGCATGATCTGCTTAACGGAAATACTGCTGAACTTAACGATGCCCTTCATGATATTCTTTTCCTCCTGCGAGGCTTCCTCGTCTGTCTGAATATCGATGGCCTCATCGAGCTCCCTGAGGCTAATGGCCTGGGACTTGTTGGCGCCGATCCTTTTCCCGATAGAGTCCGCAACCGATACGAACCACCTGCTTATCCTTCGCAACAATAGGTGAACGCCTTCTACTATCACCGCTGAACCATAGGCGAATCGGAGATTATTTTGAGTGGCCCAAAC
>DATHKS010000013.1:0-3576 GCA_035488975.1 Chitinophagaceae bacterium
AAATATTTTGCTCCCCGATGTTGATCAATGGCTATTTTTGTTTGACTAATAAACCAATAATATGAGAATACTGATTCTACCGGCCATGGCCATCGTACTGGCAGCCTTCATGGGTTCATGCAAATCTTCCGGCGGGGCGAAGACCTTCTGCGATACCGTTTGCCTGAAGGAACCGATCAGGTTTACCCTCGAAGATCATCCCTACAAACCCTATGTGTACATCACCGCCAGTAATTGCAATGCCGATACGCTGATATGGAGCTACCAGGACATGGGCGTCAACCGGAAGATAGTGCTGGCGAATCTCCTCGAGACCAGCGTGAAGCTGAACAAGGATTTTGTGAAATGCTATATCAAGGATACCAGCTATGCATGGCTTCGCTTCAATGACTGCAAGAACGGTCGCGGCTATCTCCTGAAGATCCCCTTTAATAAAAGAGACAATATCGGACGGAAGAGCAGCGCTCTGAATTCTATCGATCCCAAATTCTCCGTGGCGGAAAGCCTGATCGCCTACTCAGACAGGGGCAATGTATTTGCCGAGGATATGGAAACGGGAAAATCGGCCATGATGACCTTCGGTGAAAAGGCCGACATAGATTATGACGCCATCCACGAGACCATCGACTCCGTCAACATAACGCCGTCGCATATCTGGGTCAAGGTGAAATTGAAGGAAGGATGGAAGGTGATCGAGAAAAATATCACGCTTAAATAAGCCGCTGCACACGCTATGTGGGACGTCTATAAAAAAGGCTTCAAGGCCTGGCTGCAACTGGAGCGTTCCCTTAGCGACAACTCGACCGGGGCCTACCTGCACGATATCGATAAGCTCACCGGGTTCCTGCAGGAGAGCTCATCGCTCAAGAAACCGGGAGATATAGTATTGAAGGATCTCCAGCGTTTTGTAAAATGGATCGCGGAGCTTGGAATGACACCCTCCTCGCAGGCACGGATCATTTCCGGCATCAAATCATTTTACAAGTATTGCCTGCTGGAGAATATTTCCACGACTGACCCAACTGCACTACTCGAGGCGCCCAAATTGAAGAGGGTATTGCCCGATGTGCTCAGTTTCGATGAGATCGAGAAGATCATAGAGCAGCTCGACCTGAGTAAGCCCGAAGGGGGGCGCAACAAGGCGATCCTCGAAACCATGTATAGCTGCGGCCTGCGGGTGAGCGAGGTAGTGAACCTGAAGCTCTCACAACTCTATCTCGATGCGGGCTTCATTCGCGTGATCGGCAAGGGCGATAAGGAAAGGCTCGTGCCCATCGGCAGGAGTGCCGTGAAATACATAAACATCTATAAGAACAAGATAAGAGTGCACGTGACTGCCAAACCCGGGCAGGAGGACATCGTGTTTCTCAACAACCGGGGACACAGGCTATCGAGAGTGATGATCTTCCTGATCATAAAGGACCTTGTCAGGAAGGCGGGAATAAAGAAGACGGTATCGCCACATACCTTCAGGCATTCCTTTGCCACTCATTTGGTGGAAGGAGGAGCCGATCTCCGGGCGGTGCAGGAGATGCTTGGACATGAAAGCATTACTACGACGGAGATCTATACACATTTGGACAGGGAGTTCTTGCGAAAGACGTTGGAACAGTTTCATCCTTCTTTTAATAAGTAGTCGGTGCTTGTGTTCCTTGTGCCCTTTGTGGTAAAATACTTAACCACAAAGAGCACAAGGGTTTTACACAAAGCGCACAAGGATACTCCTACACAAGGACACCCTTTTTGACTTTTGACTTTTGACTTTCTAACCTTAATAGCTTCCTACAGCGGATCTCACACTCAGCGCCCGCCGACGCCTTCATCCATCGTAACGGTAACGGGCTTCACTCCCTTCGCCAGCAATTGTGCACTTTCCACCAGGCGGATGAATTCGGACCGGTAGCCTTCTTCATCATTGCCTCTCCCCTTCCTGGCCAGTTTCAACACCTGGTCGAACGAAGCGGCAGATTTGAATTCCGAGTTGCGCAGGATCATCCCGAATTCGGCCACCGATGCCGCGAAGCGAAGATTATCCGATACATCATTCAGCGCCACCTGTCCATCACGCAGCGGATGCTCGATGAGTTTGCTTACATCACCATCCGGCTGCTTGTAGCGGAACTTCACGGTGAGTATCTCGTCCGTCTGCGACGACTTACTCAATGGCGTCATGTTCTTCTGATATTTTAAGCTATCGACACCCTTCAGGAAATCGCTCTTCACACCTACGGGAATGATCTCGTAGAGGGCCGTTACCGTATGGCCGCTGCCGAGTTCCCCCGCATCTTTGGTATCGTCATTGAAATCTTCCTTGGCCAGCATCCGGTTCTCATATCCTATCAGGCGATAGCCCTGCACCTTCGCCGGGTTGAATTCCACCTGCAGTTTCACATCCTTAGCAATGGTGAAGAGGGTGCCGCCGAATTCATTTACCAATACCTTCTTCGCCTCGGTGATGCCATCGATATAGGCATGGTTGCCATTTCCTTTATCCGCCAGCTTCTGCATCTTGCTATCCTTATAATTTCCCATGCCATATCCAAGTACGGTCAGGAATACGCCGCTCTTACGCTCTTGTTCTATCAATCCCTCCATGGCATCATCACTGCTTTCTCCGACATTGAAGTCGCCATCGGTGCAGAGTATGACACGGTTGTTGCCACCGCGTGCGAAATTCTCATTGGCTGTCTTATAGGCCAGCTTTATTCCTTCGCCTCCTGCGGTAGAACCGCCCGCATCGAGGTTATCGATCGCATTCTTAATTGTTATCTTGTCTTCTCCGCCCGTTGGCTTCAGCACCATTCCCGCCGCGCCCGCATACACGACAATAGAGACCTTGTCATTGCTTCGCAGTTGATCCACGAGCATCTTCATCGAGGCCTTCACCAAGGGGAGTTTGTTTGGCTCATCCATGGAGCCCGACACATCTATGAGGAATACCAGGTTGGAGGCGGGAAGATTTTCCGTCGGGATATTCCTGCCTTGCAGTCCTATCAACACTAACCGGTGCTCCTTATTCCAGGGCGCTTCAGTTATCTCCGTATTGATGGAGAATGGCTGATCGGCCGAAGGCTGCGGATATTCATAATGAAAATAATTTACCATCTCCTCGATCCGCACGGCGCCTGCCGGTGGCAATTGTCCCTGGTTGAGATAACGGCGGACATTGCTATAGGACGCGGCATCCACATCTATGGAAAAAGTAGAGAGCGGATTGTCGGTTGTTTTGAAGAACCTGTTCTCCGTGATGTTATCGTAGCCTTCGGTATTGAATTGCTGGGCTTCTTCATCCAGCAGTCCATTGGCATACTTATCGGCGACTATGAGAGGAGGTTCATACATTAAGGTCACCTCATCCTTCCTTCCCCATCCTTTAGTTGCAATTTTACTTTTAGTTTTAACCGTACTATCTCCCAGGAATAAGGTTGTTGACGATAATACAACATTCACAATCGACCGGCCAGCTATCGGCGCTTCGAGCGTCTTGTATCCCACCGAACTGAAAATAAGCGTGCTTGCTTTCGTCGGCAGTGTCAATAGATAGCTTCCCTTTGCATCCGTGGACGTGCCCGCGGT
>DATHKS010000014.1:0-4189 GCA_035488975.1 Chitinophagaceae bacterium
TGCGTTTCGGCGAGGGTTCCCGGTCCACCTCATCCGGACCATCGCAACTCTTCGACTCCGACGATCCTTTCTGTCGAAGGGAGATCGTCAGCAGGACAAACAGGCCCATCTGGAGAAATTCGCTTTCCCAATTCTCGAAGGTTGCTTCTATGAAATGGCCCGAGGCGAGATAGCCCCGGAGGGGTACGGCAGAATGCCCTTGTTCTTCGCGGTCCTTATTGTATTCGCTGAATCCGGTTACAACCTGGCAGACGATTGTCACGGCAAACATGGATAGGAATACGATCGAGAGCCCGTTGTTGTAGAGATACTTTTTCATGTGATAGATTCAAATAGGTTCGTTATCAAAGGAGGAGTTTCAAATTCTTAGTTCTGAAATGGATGCATGGAAAATAATGCCATAGTCGAGCGCTGGGCCGGAAGAGAGGAAATGCCGTTTTCCGAATGAGAAAGGATCTCGTGAAGGATGTTGCCTGAAATGGTGCAGCTATTTCCAGCCCGAAAATATTTTTGAAACAGACAGAATGAAGATCCTTAATGGATACTTTCCAAAATGCATTGTGTAGATTATTCCCCCGGGTATTATGTCCCGGAATAGGTGTAAAAACGGATCGAAGAACCCTGGGCTTTTAAAAGAATGGCCTGCATAGTGGATTCATTGGCCGCGACGACCGGGTTGCCAACCCGGATCTGCGGGTTGCCAACCCGGATTTTTCATAAGTTATAAGCTGGATATCAATGATTAAATCTTTACTATTCGATTATAAGTATTTGTAGTCGTGTGTCACCGCTTCCGCGGGTTGCCAACCCAAGACCTCTTTCTTCCGGGATGTCAACCGGGTGTCAACTGGGTGTCAACTGGGTGTCAACCGGATTCTACTAACCCTTGTCCGGGCATAACATTTGTATCATGTTGTCATTCAATAAATCCTGAAGTATGAGAAAAAAATATGGATTTGCTCTATTCAGCCTGGGCATCGTCATGCTGATAGCCGCCTGCAATAATTCCGACAAGTCGGCGACTCCGGAGACTGCCACTCCCGCAACGGATACCTCCAAGGCTGCTTCCTCCCTCTATCCGAAGGGACCAAAGCCGGCCTGGGGTCCGAGCATAGGCAGCGAAATGCTTGCCGTCCTGGAAAAATTGAAGAGTTATGACGCGCCGCCGCTGGAGACGCTTTCGGCCGGGGAGGCCAGGAAGAATCCTACACCCGCAAGGGCGGTGATGGACCTCATCAAAGAAAATAACATGGTAGTGGCGCCGTCCGCCTGTGATACCATCGGCAAGAACATCCCGGTGAATGGAGGCACCATACATGTCCGCATTTATACGCCAAAGACGGGAGATAAATTTCCGATCATCGTGTACTACCAAGGAGGCGGTTGGGTGATCGCCGATCTCGACACATACGATGCCTCCGCTCGTGCACTCGCCGAGAAGGTCAACGCAGTCGTTGTCTCTGTTCATTACCGGCAGGCGCCGGAACATAAGTTTCCAACGGCGCATATGGATGCCTTTGCCGCCTATCAATGGGTATGGAAAAATATCAGGGAGTTAAAGGGCGATAGCCTCGTGGCGGTAGCGGGCGAAAGTGCCGGTGGTAATCTCGCGGCAAATGTTAGCATCATGGCGCGCGACAGGAAGATCCGCGTCCCCATTCATCAACTGCTCATCTACCCTATTGCCAGCGATGATATGAACTCACCCTCTTACCAGGAATATGCTGCAGCCGCGCCGTTGAATAAGCCGATGATGATATGGTTCATGCAGCAGTACCTGCCCTCTGCCGGGATAATAGCCGATCCCAGAATCGCGCTGGTGAAAGCTAACCTGAAGAACCTGCCTCCCACCACGCTGATAACGGCAGAATTGGATCCCCTTCAATCGGATGGCAAGTCGCTGGCGGATAAATTGACTGCCGCCGGCGTAACCGTCAATTATAAAAACTATATCGGCGTCACGCATGAATTCTTCGGCATGGGTCTACTAGTACCGCAGGCAAAGGAGGCGCAGGATTTTGCTGCGAAGGAAATAAGGAAGGCGTTTATGAGATGAGTTCTTTTTGAATTTGATGATTTGGCAATTTGACAATTTGATAATGGGGCGTGATCTGCGAAATCTTTGTGTTCCTTAGTGCCTTCGGGACTTAGTGGTTCAATTAACAAATTGGCAAATTATCAAATTACCAAATTATCAAGATCCTTTCGAATCCTCCCTCTCTCCGTATCCGTCTTTGCAAGTGCAAGAGCTTGCTGAAGGTGGTTGATTGCCTTTGCAGTATCGAGCCCCGTATAGAGGTAGCCAAGAAGGCAATGATAGAAGTGATTGTCTGTAAGCTGTAGTTTCTCCGCCTCTTTGATCGCCTCCTGTTTTCCATTTGCCTTGGCGAGAGCGAAGGTGCGGTTGAGCGCAGCAACCGGTGAATAGACGATCTGCAAAAGACGATTATAGAGTTGAAGGATGTTTTGCCATTTCTCCGGCGTATCGGATTTGATGGTATGCCAATAGGCGATGGCGGCTTCGATATGATACTGGCTGAGTTCACGCTCCCTCGACGCACGATTGAGATAATATTGTCCGCGTAGGATCAGCTCTGCATTCCAAAGGCTACTGTCCTGCTCATCATACCGGATCAGTTCACCCTTCTCATCCGTTCGTGCATCGAAACGGGATGAATGAAAGCACATGAGGGCGAACAACGCATCTACTTCCGGGAGATCCGTGTTTTCATTGTCGATCAATATGAGGTTGAGTCGCATCGCCTCGAGACAAAGATCCCTGCGCAGCAGCATGTCCTGGCTGCTGGAGTAATATCCCTCATTGAATAAAAGATAAATAGTTGTCAATACCGAACGCAGGCGCAGACCGATCTCCGCGGAAGGCGGAAGCTCGATGCTGATGTTCTCTTCGCGCAATTTTTCCCTGGCGCGAAAGAGACGCTTATTGATCGTTTCCCGGTTGGAGAGAAATGCATCGGCTATCTCATCGATGCCGAATCCGCAGAGTATCCGGAGCGCCAGGCCGATCTGCGCTTCGGGTGCAAGCGTGGGATGGCACACCGCAAACATCATCTGCAGCTGGCTGTCTTTTATGTGCTGGTCCGAGAGATCGATGAATGGTTGCTCGCTTGTTATCCCACCCGAGCGGATGGAAGGAGCGATCTTGTTGGCGAACACTGTATCGCGCCTGACGAGATCCAGGGCCTTATTGCTCGCCACTTTGTATAGCCAGGCAACAGGATTTTCCGGTAACCCTTTTATTCCCCATGTTTCGGCGGCAACGAGGAAGGTATCGCTTGCAATATCCTCGGCGATCTCCAATTGATCGAACCCGAAATGCTTGCCCAGCACCGCGACGATCTTGCGGTATTCCGACCGGAATAGTTGGGGTAATAGTTCATTCGTTTCCATAAAAAAGAAAAAGGCTGTACTGAATTTTTAAACGGTGCACAGGTAAAGATCCAGTACAGCCCATATCCCATTAGTCCATCGGGATGATTGCCCGGACCTCTACACTTCCACCGACTGCAAGTATCGGGCAGTTTTTGCTTATTTCAGTGGCTTCCTCCAGCGAGGCGGCACGGATGATCGTATAGCCGCCAATGGATTCCTTGATATCCACATAAGGACCGTTGGTAACGATATTACCTGGCTTAACCGTCTTTCCGCTCGCATCGAGCCGGTTGCCACGGTTCACGAGTTTGTCCTGCGCAGCTATGCCGCCTATCCAGTTCTGCCATTGATTCATCATTTCCTGGCTCTGCGCGGGCGATGGCGGCGGTTGTCCGGCGGGCGTTTCGCGTCTAAAGATCAATAAGAATTCGTTCATGGTGATAAATTTAAAGATTAAAGATCTATGACGAACGGGGAGGGAGGAAATGGACAAGATAATTTGATAATTTGGTAATTTGGTAATTAGCCAATTCGTAAATGTGCCAATGTGCCAATTACGGCGTGCTCCGACCAGTAATGTCTGATTGATCTTAGGACCATTGGCATATTGGCTATTCGTCAAATTATCAAATTATTCAGCAGTGCCCTTGTCCTGCACATTCTCCCTTCTCCTCATCTTATTACTGATCACCTTGCCCCGGCTAAGCATCCGCAGGCGGCTTCTTTTAAAGGAGATATGGGAGTACATGCTCGAGTTGCTGTCGGCCTGTTGCTTATAGACTTTAATAATATCCCG
>DATHKS010000015.1:0-3790 GCA_035488975.1 Chitinophagaceae bacterium
CCCGCGGGAGCCGGTCCTACCAGTTGGAGTGTCCGCTCGAGTCTCGACGGCTATACAGCAAATATTTCCTCTGGGTCCATGACGCTGAATTATGCCAACTATACCGTATCGCCCGGCGTTGCTTTTGCAACGCTGCCAACAGCCGTTACATTCAGGGTCTATGGGTATAATGCCACTACCTCGACTGGTGGTTCCAGCCGGATGGTCTTCGATTATGTAGAAGTCACCGGCCTTGGCGCAATACTTCCCATCCACCTCACATCATTCACAGTACGCGCACGCTCCCGGTCCGTCGCATTGACATACACCGTCACCAACGCAGAACAGGGAACAAGGTATATGATCGAACGTTCTGTGAACGGAACCGATTTCGCCGTCATTCATTCCGGTACGGAGACAGGCCGGCAAGAAGATGTCTCTTATGATTACGAAGATCAATTGCTGCCGCCCGGTATATCCCGTCTCTATTACCGGCTACATATTGTGGAGGCAGGCGGACATTCTTTCTATTCATCCGTCGTCAGCGTGAGCCCGGACATCGGGAAGTCAGGAGTGATAGCGAGTATAAAAAATAATGTACTGACAATTTCGGGTTCGCTCTCCGCCAATTCAAACCTTATCCTATTCTCCAATACTGGCACCGTCATTCTCCAGCAACAATTGAACAATATGGCGGGGCCGCAGTCCAGGACCATTATGATTCCTTTCCTGGCCAGGGGCGTTTACTACGTATCGCTCATCTCCGCGGTGGGGAAACAATCGGTGGCGGTGATGGCCCCTTAAGCTAATTTGATAATGGGGCGTGCTACGATGAGAGAAGTACGCTTCGAATGAGGATCATTATCAAATTGCCAAATTATCAAATTATCAAATTGTCTGTATCTTCGGAATCAAACCACCCCGTATGAGATTCTCCCTCCTCCTGCTTCTCATCCTTGCCACTTCCATTTCCGCCCCTGCGCAGAAAAAATTAAAACATTCTATCGATAAAAATACCGGTGACACCACCTTCTATACCGGGGAAGACAGGCTCTATACCCAAGCGGGTGCCACGAAGTCGATAGGTGAAATACTGAAGAGCTCGGTGTATAAGAGCCGGAATGGCTTCATGCTATCTCTTTTCATCCAGACGGGAAGGACAAGTGTCTTCTCCCTCGAACAAGGCGATCCCGCCGAACTGAGACTGGAAGATGGCACCATCATACCGTTGCGTAATCTCACAGACAATAGTTCGCGCGTCAGCTCCATGGGATATGGATGCTTCTCCTATGCCTATTACAGGCTTCTCAGCGACGATGTGGAAAGGTTGAAGTCCTCGCCGGTTACCTTCATCCGGATACACACATCGGGAGGCAATATGGATTATTCTCTTAAGGAGAAATTCGGCGATGTGATAGGTGAGCAACTTGGAAAGTTCTGATCAATTCAAAATTCAAAAGTCAAAATTCAAAAGGGTTTCCTAACGATGAAGATCTCAACCGATTCGGGTTCATTCAAGTCAAAAGTTAAAATTAAAAATGCAAAAGGACCCCCTGACGATGAAGACCCCAACCACTTCGGATCTATTTTTGAATTTTTACTTTTGAATTTGCCAAAGGGACTCTGCCTAGAGGACCAATATCACTTCTCTACCTGGCTGCCTGGTTCTTAATATAAACGACCCTTGCCCCAGCGGGGCAACATGTTTGTAGCAAATCAACGCCCCTTACGATCCTTGCCCCAGCGGGGCAACATGTAAGAAAAGAGAAGTCCGGGAAAATCATCGAATTGTTATCAGACACGGCATTGATGATGATAAGAAATATATTTTTATGAATTGCCCGATATGGACATATTGCCCCACTGGGGTAAGGACGAAAACTACAACCACTTCGGGTCTATTTTTTAATTTTTACTTTTGAATTTTGACTTTACCACTCGCCGCTGGATTCCCCGCCACCACTATTCGTCACGACAACCATACCATTCATTCATTTCCCTTCACTTCTATTCTGCTGTCAGTTAATTTACATCTCGTGTAAATCGTATTGTCCTGATAACTATGTTTCTCATATAACCAATAAGGTTTGGAATCTACCCGGTATTTCTATACCGGGTTTTTTATTGATTCGTCTTTAGTAGTTGGCGCGAAAATCCATTGACGACAACCTTTTCCTTCGGCACGCCCCATTATCAAATTACCAAATTGTCAAATTAATTCAAAAGTTGATTCACCCTCTTCATCAGGAATCCAATATCAAAAGGCTTTTGTAGAAAATCGTCTGCTAGGGAGATCTCTATGGAGGCGGGTGGAATGTTCCCGGCGGAGTATAGTATGACGGGCAGCAATCGCGAATTTGCCGATTCCTTATATCTACGGCAAAGGTCCCTCCCATCCGCGTCGCCGAGATAGATATCCATGATGATGATGTCCGGCTTTTCCTTCTCGATGATCTCGAAGAAGCCGCTTCCCTTGTTCAGGCTACTCACCCGCATGCCGCGGCTCATAAAAACAAGCGTTACCATTTCCAGCAAATCCTCATCGTCGTCTACAACCAAAATTTTCCTCATCGTTAGGGCCTTTTTATGTATGCCGGCCTTCCAAGACCGGCATGGGGAGTTTGTGTACCAGCGAGGACATCATCGCACCTGGCGTTTATGACTCCCGGAATAAATACGTGCTAAAATACGGTAATTTCGGTATGTTTATATATAAGTACACAACCCTGAATGCATGCATATTGACCACATCGAACATCGCCAGTCAATGCTCGCCGCCATTATCGATTCTTCAGAGGATGCCATCATAAGCAAGGACCTGAATAGTAGAATTACGAGTTGGAATAAAGCGGCCGAACGGATGTTCGGGTACACCGAGGAGGAAGTATTAGGACAATCGATCCAAATACTCATTCCGTCCGATCGTAAGGGCGAAGAAGAAATGATCCTCTCAAGCCTTAGAAAGGGCGAAAGGGTTGTACATTTCGAAACGATTCGCATGACGAAGAATGGTCGTCTGCTCGATATCTCTCTTACCATTTCCCCTATCAGAAATTCGGCTGGTACCGTTATCGGTGCATCGAAGATAGCGCGGGACATAACCCGGCAGAAAAAGACCGAGCAGCGGCTTGAACTGATCAATTCACTCGGAAGATCCATCGGCTCACAACTGGATGTCCAGTCCATCTTACAAAAGGTGACCGATGTGACGACAGAGCTATCCGGCGCACAGTTTGGCGCTTTTTTTTACAATAAGACCGATTCGAGGGGCGAAACCTATATGTTATTCACCCTCTCGGGTGCGCCACGCGAGGCGTTTGAGAAGTTCGGTATGCCTCGCAACACGGCCATCTTCAAACAAACCTTCGAAGGAACCGGGATCCTTCGCTCCGACAATATCACCAAAGATCCCCGTTATGGTAAGAATGCACCTCACAAAGGAATGCCGGAAGGGCATCTTCCCGTGGTGAGTTACCTGGCCGTTCCCGTCATGTCGAAGGGAAACGTTGTCATTGGTGGCCTCTTCTTCGGCCATTCCAGCGAAGGCATGTTCCTGGAAGAACATGAGAATCTTGTTGCCGCCATCGCCTCGCAGGCATCCATCGCCCTGGATAATGCGATGCTGTATGAGGAGATCCATGCGCTGAACAGCAAGAAGGATGAGTTCATCGGCTTCGCCAGTCATGAGCTGAAAACGCCGCTGACCACTATCAAGGGATACCTGCAACTGGCAGAGATCACGGAGACCTCGGCCAAGGAATTCTTTCCCAAAATCAACAAACAAGTGGCGCGGCTGGAAGCCATCATCGCC
>DATHKS010000016.1:0-2503 GCA_035488975.1 Chitinophagaceae bacterium
TACCCGTCATTGTGCAGGATGATACGACAGGTAAAGTCCTCATGCTCGGATTCATGAACGGTGAGGCGCTTGCAAAGACCGAAGCAACCGGAAAAATAACCTTCTTCAGTCGCAGCAAGCAACGTCACTGGACAAAAGGCGAGGAGAGCGGTAATTTTCTTGAGTTAAAAAGCATCGCCGTGGATTGCGACAACGATACCTTGTTGATCAAGGCCCACCCGTTGGGCCCGGTCTGCCATACCGGGGCGGATACCTGCTTCAATGAAAAGAATGAAGGTGATTTCCTGGCAGAACTGGCGCGGATCATCGACACGCGGCATGCAGACAGGTCATCGAAATCATACACGTCCGGCCTTTTCGATAAAGGCATCAATACAATGGCGCAGAAAGTGGGAGAAGAAGCCATCGAACTGGTCATTGAGGCAAAGGACTCCAATGACGAACTGTTCCTCAACGAGGCAGCTGACCTGCTCTTTCATTACATGGTATTGCTGAAGGCGAAGGGATTTTCATTGGAGGATGTGAAGAATGTACTAAAGAAGCGGCACAACGAGTGAATGTCGTGAATCGTGAAACGTCAATCGTGAATACATTCTGCTATGAGAATATTCGAATCGATCAGGACAGGGCCTTACTCGATTCGAATATTCTCATTATTGAGTGTTGTATTCACGATTGACGTTTCACGATTCACGCGTCAGCCATATATTTGCGCATGAAAAAATCGTTAACCGCTTTCCTGGTGTTCATTGCAATCGCTACTGCAGCCCAGGAGAAGGAAACCCTCCTTGATCCCGTTACCATCACTGCATCCCTTCAGCCAAAACCTGTCTCCCAGACAGGCCGTAATATTATCAGCTTCAAAGGAGATGAATTCAGCAATCTACCTATCCATTCCATCGACGAATTGTTACGTTATCTACCAGGCGTAGAGGTACAACTCCGCGGGCCGATGGGTTCTCAAAGCGATATCGTATTACGCGGCGGCACCTTTCAACAGGTATTGGTGCTGCTGGATGGCGTTCGCATCAATGATCCCAACACCGGCCATTTCAGCAGCTATATTCCGATAGCTCCTACGGAAATAGATCATATAGAAGTATTGAAGGGCGCATCCTCCGCCATCTATGGCTCGGAGGCGGTCGGTGGAGTCGTACATATCATAACGAAGACGTTCGCCGCAAAGACCGGTGCCAAGAAGTTGCAGGTGCAGGGCAAGGTGGAAGGCGGCGAATATGGTCTGTTCAATACGAGTGCCGGTGTATTCGTTCAACAAAATAACACAGCCGTTTCCGCCGGTTGGTTAGGTAATAATGCCCAGGGACAGCAGCAGAGAGGAATCCGTGGCGCCGCACACAACAACACGGGAAGCCTTTCCATCAATCATTTCTTTACGTCTCACTGGAACCTGGCGGTCCGCGCCTCCTATGACGACCGTGATTTTTCAGCACAGAATTTCTATACCACCTTCCTCAGTGATACGGCAACGGAACGGGTGAAGACGTTGTGGACGCAGGCCCGCCTTTCCTATTCGGGAGGAGTGCATCGCGTCACCTTCGATGCGGGGTATAAGGAGGTGCAGGACGACTATTCATTCAATAAGGTCTCGGTCGCTAATGAAAACAAGAGCCGCATGATGCAGGCGACTGTCTCCGATGAATGGCGCCTCAGCCCGAAGACGACCCTGGTAGAAGGTGTTCAATTCATAGACAAGATGATTCGCTCCAACGATCGGGGAGATCATGATGTGCCACAGGCCGGGCTGTTCCTGCTGGCGAACCACGCGGTGACGAAAAATTTCTTTGTCAGTCCCGCGCTGCGCCTTGACTGGAACCAGCGCTCGGGTACGGAACTCATTCCGCAGGTGAACCTGTCCTATAAGGTCTCCAAATGGCAATTACGTGGAAGTGCGGGGAAGACCATACGGGATGCAGATTTCACGGAGCGCTACAATAATTATAACAAGGCGCTTGTTACAAGCGGTAAGCTTGGTAACCCGGATCTCGAAGCGGAACGTTCCTTCAGCTATGAGGCCGGTGCGGATTACTTCGCCTCTTCGAGATTGAAGATCGCAGGAACTTTTTTCCAACGCTTCTACAAAAAACTCATCGACTATGCACCGACTGCATACGCAGACATACCGCGTAAGGATAATATCGTTCCCAATGGCGTCTATGCTCTTGCGAGGAATATAGCCGAAGTGAATACTACCGGTGCCGAACTGGATATTCAATATCATCGTTCATCGGCCAGGCATTCACTGTATGCAGGGGCTGGCCTGGTATGGCTCGACAGCAAGAGCAGCGATACCATTCCTTCTTTCTACATTTCATCACATGCAAGATTCATGACCAACTTCTTCATCGAATATGGATATAAGAGCCTGCTGGTAAGCGTGAGCGGAGTGTATAAGGATCGGGCGCCGCAGGCGGCTTCGGGGATCAATGCACGCATCACAAAGGACTATTTCGTGTTGAATACGAAACTGGCCTGTTTTACCGGC
>DATHKS010000017.1:0-5850 GCA_035488975.1 Chitinophagaceae bacterium
GGAGGAATGAGCGACGAGTAACAGGGAAATGGGATAAGGAATTAGTCTTCATCAGAAGATTCATCGTAAGCAAGGGAGTGAGCGCAGACCAGGATGACTTTCCTAATTACTTATTCCTAATTCCCCATCACCTAAGCTTGGAGTGAGCGCGACCCGGAATGACTTTTCTAATGAAGCCTAATTCCCAATTACTAATTCCCTATTCCTTACTCCTCATCAACAACTCTAAGTCTCATTAAGCCTTGCTTCTTCCAGATCGAGTTCATATTCTTTATTCCGTATCAGCTCCTCCGAATATATTTTCTCCCGCCGCAGCTTCTGCAACTCCTCTCGTCTGGTAGCTACCAATTCAATCAGCATCTGCCGGTATTTCGGCACAAAGCTGGCCTTTGCCGATTCATCTTCCTCATGCAGCAACCGCCTGTTGGCTATCTCGATCATACGTTCATATCGTTCCTTGAGCCGGTTGTAGGCGTCGATAGTGGAGATCTCGTCGCTATATTGGCTCTGCATATGATCCAATGCCGCCGTGGCCAGGCGCAGGCGGATCGCCTGTTCCTGCTCGTGTTCGTTTTCTTCGTTATCATCTTTTATTTCAAGCCAGCGGATGATCACCGGCAGACTGAGTCCCTGCAGGACAAGCGTGATCAGGATCACGATAAACGTGATGAATAAAATAAGGTTGCGGTGGGGAAATGCAGAACCATCCGACAACACCAATGGAACGGCCAGGGCGGACGCCAGGGATACCACTCCTCTCATTCCGCTCCAAGCCACGAGAAAGACCACTTTCCATCCCGGCCTCTTTTCCGTTGTCCGGACATGTTTGCTCAATATGCGCGGAAGGTAAGCACCCGGGAACACCCACAGGATCCTGATGATGATAGTGGCAAGGGAAATGACAACGGAATAGAAAATGACTTCACGTATGGAATATTGGCCAAGCCCGCTGATGATCTCGGGCAATTGAAGACCTATAAGAATGAATACGATGCCATTCAGTAAAAAAATCAGCGTCTCCCACACGGCGTAGGTCTGTATCCGCGAATTATATGCGAAGATCTCGTTTGATCGGGCGCTCAGGAATAAACCGCCGGTCACCACGGCCAACACCCCGGAATAATGAAAGTGTTCGGCCGCGATATACATGAAGTAAGGCGAGATGATCGTTAGCGCCGTATCGATGCTCGGTGTGGTGGGGAGATAGCGGTGAACCACGTACAGGATCTGCGCAATGCCAAGCCCGATCAGTATTCCCATACCCGCTACCAGGAAGAAGCTACCCGCGGCATGCAGGAAAGTAAATTGCCCCGTGAGAATGGCCATGAGTGCGAACCTGAATACGATGAGAGACGAGGCGTCATTGATCAGGCTCTCTCCTTCCAGGATCGTTACCACCCGCTTCGGCACCTTCAACCCCTGCAGCACCGACGTGGCCGCTACTGCATCGGGCGGAGAGATGATACCTCCCAATAGAAATCCCATCGCCCATGAAAAATCGGGGATCATGAAATGCGCTAAGAATGCCACCGTAGCCGAAGTAAATACTACCAGCCCGAACGCAAGCATACCGATCGGGCGGCGACTGCCCCAGAAATCCTTCCATGAAGTATTCCAGGCCGCCGCATACAAGAGGGGTGGTAAAAATATCAGGAATGCCATGTCGGGATGCAACTGGATATGCGGAACGCCGGGAATGAAACTGATCAGCAATCCGGCGATCACCAGGAAAATGGGGTACGACACGCCCAGTTTCTCGCTGACCATAGACAGCATGGCTACGGCAAACAATAGTGAAATGATGAGTAGTAGACTATCCTGTAACATATCTTCGAAAATAAACTTTTTATACAAAATGACAGGCCCAATGGCTTGCTCCATTCCTCACTTAATAATGGCGGGAAGAAACAGCCGTGATGTATTGGACAGTTGCACTCCTCTAATGAGGTTTTTTACTTTTTACTTTTGAATTTTGACTTGATTACCAGCTTCGCTTTACAGATTTTAAAGTATTTTCCCATTCTAAACAATTCTTTATGAAATCGTTGTTCCCGATCCTTCTTTTAGCCACGGCCCTGTTCGCATCCTGTAACCAGGAAACCAGTACAACGGACAATGATGGCCTCTCCGCCTTCAGCGCCGATAGTCTTGGTAAACACATCGGCGTTCTCGCAAGCGATGCATTCACCGGCCGTAAGCCTTTTTCCGAAGGGGAAACAAAGACCATCGATTATCTCAAACAGGAATTCATCTCTGCGGGTTTGGAGCCCGGCAACGGCGATAGCTATTTCCAGGATGTCCCCATGGTGCGTATCAGCACACAGGCCGCACCCGATATGGAAGTGCATTCTCCAAAAGGATCATTCAAATTGAAGGGCTTCGATGATTATGTGATATGGACCGATAAGACGGACTCTGCTATCAGCCTCGTCAATACCGATGTGGTATTCGCAGGATACGGTGTTGTTGCTCCCGAGTATAACTGGAACGACTATGAAGGACTCGATGTAAAGGGCAAGGTTGTGCTGATCCTTGTAAATGATCCCGGCTACAACGCACAGGATTCCTCCCTGTTCAAGGGAAATACGATGACCTACTATGGACGGTGGACATACAAATTCGAAGAAGCGGCAAAGCAGGGAGCCAAGGGGTGCCTCATCATTCACAATACCCAGGCGGCCAGCTATCCCTTCACGGTGGTTCAGAATAACTGGAATGGTTCGAGATTACGATTGGACAACCGCGGCAAAAATGAAACACTGTGCGATATGATCGGGTGGGTTTCGGCGCCGGCCGCCAGGAAATTGTTGGAAGCGGCAGGAAAGGATACAACCCTGCTCGCCACCGCGGACAAGCGAGGCTTCAAGGGCGAACCCCTTCCACTTACGTTATCGACTACCATGTCAGTGAAGACGACCTACGATAAATCGCACAATGTCATTGGCAAGATCACGGGCTCGAAACATCCGGATGAGACGATCATCTATTCCGCGCACTGGGATCACCTCGGCATCGGCAAACCCGATGAGACGGGCGACTCTATTTACAATGGTGCATTGGACAATGCAAGTGCAACTGCCGGACTTCTCGAACTGGCAAGAGGTTTCAAGAGTTTGAAAAATAAACCGGAGAGAACGATCGTCTTCCTCTCCGTGACGGCCGAAGAACAGGGTCTCTGGGGTTCCGCCTACTATGCTCAGAACCCCGTGTATCCCGCCGCAAAGACATTAGCCAACATCAATATGGACGGGCTCAACTGGTATGGCAAGACGAAGGACCTTGTACTGGTTGGACACGGGCAAAGCGACCTGGAAGATATCCTGAAGGAAGAAGCTGCGAAAGTAAACCGCGAGATAACCTTCGAATCACATCCCGAGGCCGGTTATTACTATCGCTCTGACCATTTCAATTTTGCAAAGGCTGGGATCCCCGCTCTCTACACCAGCACCGGTGAGATCGTTCTCGGGAAAGACAGCGGATATGGAAAGCAGGTACTGGACGACTACACAAAAAATCATTATCACCGGCCATCGGATGAATACACTCCTCAGACCTGGACGCTGGAAGGAGCGATCGACGATCTGCAACTCCTGTTCAAGGTTGGAAAGAAGATCTCTTCCACGGAGAAATGGCCGGAATGGAAGGCGGGTTCGGAGTTCAAGGCCATTCGCGATAAACAAAAATGAGGCGCTGCCTATCTGATTTTGTAAATGTAAAAACCCGACAAGGCGGGGTCAATCCAGTCCCGCTCATAATGACTACACGCAGCTGGTAACTATTCTCTACGAAATCATTCGTTTTTAGTGAACATTTGTGGAAAGTATGGCTATGAGGAAGCTTTTCGCATTGTTTGCGTCTGTATTTTCCTGTCTGTATTGTTTGGCGCAGGAGCCTGTTAAAGGGGCTATCTACGTTAACATCAATACGGCGCAGCACGCTCCTATCGAGAATGCCACCGTTGAATTATTGAAGAGTAAGGATTCGTCCCTTGCAAAGATCGCTCTCACCGATAAATCGGGTCTCGCAGAATTCTCCAATATTTCCTTTGGAACATATTTCCTAAAGGTTAGCGCCGTCGGCCATTCCATTTTCTATTCCCAGGTATTCAGTTTAACGCAGAACAAGTCGATCCTACAGCTCGAACCCCTGGTCATGAGCGGCAAATCATCCGAGATGGCAGGTGTTACCGTAGTCGGCCGCAAGCCATTCATTCAAAAACTCAATGATCGCATCGTTGTTAATGTAGAGAACAGCATCGTCAGCGCGGGTAGCTCTGCTATGGACGTACTGGAACGGTCGCCCGGCGTCAATATCGATCAGAATGATGCCCTCAGTCTTCGTGGAAGATCCGGCGTGATCATCATGATCGATGGAAAACCCACTGCCATGGCCGGAGCAGACCTCGCGAATTACCTGAGAGGCCTGCCATCGGCAGCCATCGAACGGATTGATATCATAACCAACCCCTCCGCCAAATATGATGCTGCTGGCAATTCCGGCATCATCGACATAAGAATGAAGAAGGATCAGCGCATGGGCATTAATGGTACGCTCACCGCCGGATACGGACAGGGCGTGTATCCCAAGACGAATGCCGGTACTACTTTCAACTACCGCAATAAAAAGATAAACGTTTTTGGGAATTACAACTATGCCTACCGTATCGGGCTGAACCACCTGCTGCTCGACAGGAATTTTTTCGAGAATGGAGTATACAATGGAGGCGACCTGAAGGATAACTACAGCAAGTCTCCACTGAGTTCGAATACGAGCAGGCTAGGAATGGATTATTTTCCCTCCTCCAAAAGCATCCTCGGCTTTGTTGTGAACGGCAATTTCAATCATTACTCCAGGGATAATCACAACAGTTCATTGGTGATCGATCCGCAACACCAGCCGGAGAGTAAATTCAATTCCTTCGCCAGTAATAACGATCATGGGAGGAACGTGATCGCGAACATCAATTTCAAACACAGCTTCGACACTACCGGAAAGGAGCTCACGGCGGACGTGGACTACGGTGTCTATCACTCCACCTCTCTTACCGTTAATTCCACGCTCTATTATAAACTGGATGGATCCAGCAGTCAACCGAGTTATACTCTCGATGGCGATCAACTGGGGAAGCTCACCCTTAAGACGGCAAAGGTTGACTATGTCAATCCCTTCCGGAATGGTTCAAAGCTCGAGGCGGGCCTTAAGACCAGCTTCGTTTCTTCCGACAACGATGCAAAATTCTTCGATGTCAGTAGTGGCACTCCCGTAAATGACGTGAACAAGACGAATCATTTCCTTTACCACGAGGATAATCAGGCGGCATACCTGAATTTCAGCCAGGCATTCAAAAAATTCGACTGGCAGGTAGGATTGAGAGGCGAGTTGACCGACATAAGCACAGAGCAGAAAATAGGCAACATAAAATTCGACTCTAATTATTTCCAGCTCTTCCCAAGCGCTTTCTTCAACTATAAATTGAAGGAAGACCAGGTGCTGGGTGTATCAGTCAGCCGGCGCATCGATCGTCCCGGTTATTCCGAACTCAATCCATTTCTTTTCCTGATCGATGTTACCACCTATGCTACCGGCCAACCCGGCCTCCTGCCACAGTTGACCTGGTCGTACGAGTTGAGCTATACCGTAAAGAATATAAATTTCACCCTGGGCTATAGTCATACCAAGGACGAACAGAACATCACACTCGCCCGCTTCAAGGAGGTCTTTCCAAACATACCCTCTGCGGACAATGTCACGGTACAGGTCCCCATCAATCTCAATTCATCGGATTATTATGGTCTTACCGTCTCCGCGCCAATACGCCTGACAAAGTGGTGGAACATGATCAACAATGCG
>DATHKS010000018.1:0-17841 GCA_035488975.1 Chitinophagaceae bacterium
ATGATCGAGCTATCGCCCACCCTGCCCCATTGCTTGTTCGTCATGCCGCCTGTACTCGTTGCCGCGGCAATATTACCCCGGCTATCGCAGGCCACTGCTCCCACCGTACCGAATTTCTCATCATCCGGCACCACGTTGTGATCGAGCGCCGTTGTGTTCTCTCCCTGCAATTGCTTCCACTGGTCATGCCGGAATGCCGAATAGAAATATTCATCCGGTTCCATTTTCATTCCAATAGATGCGGCGAAGTCGTTCGCGCCATTGCCATTCAACATCACGTGGGAACTGCGGCTCATCACCGCATAGGCCAGTTCGATGGGATTGCGGATATTCTTCACCGCACTCACCGCGCCGGCCGTCAGGTTGCTGCCGTCCATGATGGACGCATCCATTTCCTGGCTACCATCCTTTGCGAAGACAGAACCCCTGCCCGCATTGAACAGATCGTTATCCTCCAGCGAGACCACCGCCGCGCGCACGGCATCGATCGATGTTCCTCCATTTGACAGGATGGCGAAGCCTGCGGTCAATGCCTGGTCCAGGCCGGACCGGTAGGCATTCTCCTTTTCAGGACTCATATTTTTTCTCAGGATAGTTCCTGCCCCACCATGTATGACGAGGGTGAAATTTGACATGTTGTAAATTTTGTACCGGTTTATTCCTCCGTTACTGTTGTCGAACCCTTGTTCCTCGAGATCGCAAAGTAATACAACGGCACGCCGAGCAACACGATGATCAGCCCGGGCCAGGTGAATTGCGGCTTATAGATGATCAGCAGCACGCAGAATGCCGCGCCCATGAGGATATACATTAACGGCAGTATGGGGTACCCGAAGGCCTTGTAGGGACGTTCCGCATCCGGTCTCTTTTTCCGGAGAATAAAAATACCGATGATAGTCAGCATATAAAAGATAACCACCACGAACGAGATCATATCCAGTAATTGTCCATATTGTCCGCTGAGACTCCAGGCACATGCCACCAGGCATTGAATCCAAAGCGCCATCTGCGGCACGGCGTTCTTATTGAGTTTTCCAACCTGCTTGAAGAATAATCCATCCTTCGCCATGGTATAATATACTCTCGCACCGGCGAGAATGAGTCCATTGTTGCAACCGAATGTAGAGACCATGATCAATGCCGCAATGGCTATGGTACCGAACGATGGGAATATCGCATTCGCCGCGGCAACAGCCACGCGGTCATCGGTAGGAAATGCAAGTTCCTGCAGGGGAAGCGTATTCAGGTACATGAGATTGGCCGATACATAGATGACCGTAACGATCAGCGTTCCCAGGAAAAGACTGAGCCCGATGTTTCGCTTCGGGTTCTTCATTTCCCCGGCGATGAATGTCACATTATTCCAGGCATCGCTGCTGAAAATGGAACCGACCATCGCGGCCGCAATGGCTCCCATCAATGCGGCGCCACTGATGCCCTGCCAGGTACTTCCCGCAGTAGCAGGCACTGCCTTCATGGCTGTGAAACCGGTCTTCCAGTTCTCCGCCCAAAAGCTATGTTTTACCAGCAGGAATCCAAACACGATCAGCCCGAAGAGCGCGAGTAATTTTGCCGATGTGAAGATCGTCTGGATGATCTTCCCTTCCTTTACACCGCGTGAATTGATATAAGTAAGAAGGCAGATGATCACGATCGCGACGAGCTGTCCTGAAAAGATGTTTAGTCCCGCTATCTTGAAGAGAAAATAATTATTGCCTAACTCAGGAACCAGGTATGCGAGAAACTTGGAGAAGGCCACGCCCACCGCTGCTATGGTGGCCGTCTGGATCACGGCGAAGAAACTCCATCCATAAAGAAATCCCATCAGCGGGTTGTAGGCTTCCTTCAGGTACACATATTGCCCGCCTGCCTTGGGGAACATGCCGCTTAGTTCGCCATAACTCAATGCCGCGGTCAATGTCATGAAGCCGGTTATCACCCATACTGCTATTAACCATCCCGCACTTCCCACATTGCGCGTGATATCGGCGCTTACAATAAATATACCCGACCCGATCATGGACCCCGCCACGATCATCGTTCCATCGAAAAGGCCAAGTGTTGGTTTGAAAGAAGTTTCCTGTGCCATTAGAAATGGTTTAGTAACCAAGATAGGGAAATATTACAATTAGACAATTTGATAATTTGGCAATTTGATAATGAGGCGTGCTCCGATATGAAATGACATTTCATATTTCAGCATTGTCAAATTGCCAAATTATCAAATTACCAAATTGTTCTAATTGCTTTTCTTATACTCTTCATTCAACCCCTTCACCACATCACTCGTGATATTATACAGGGTGTCCTTATAATAGAAGAGACCAGGTTCATAGACGAAGATGTAAGAGTATTTACGGTCCTGGTTGTATTTGGCGATGTAGTCTTCAATGGTCTTCTTCAGGCTCAGGTTACGGCGCTGAACGAAATCCTGGTATTTCTGATCCAGGTCCTGCTTGGTTACCTTCAGCCTGTCTTCCAGTTGCTTCAGGTCCATCTGCGCCTTTTCATAATCGGCCTGCGTCATGGAAGAACCCTTCTGCTGGTATTCCTGGATCTTCTTGCGATAGGTGAGATCGAGTTGAGAGAGCCCATTGCTGTATTCCTTTTCCTGGTTCTGGATCTCGGCCTGTACATCCTTCACCTTCTCGTAATGGGCCTCTACGGAATCCATTTCGAAATAGGCAATGCGGACGCTGTTTTGCGATGAACTGGAATCGTTCACGGCATGCTTGGCTGCAGCGCTTCCAGGCTTCTTGCTGAATTGAACAATAAGGAGGTAACCAGCAATTAATGTCAATACTACGTTCCAGATCACTAAGCCGTTTTTCATCATCATTTTTTTATTTTGATAGTAGTGCGGCCGACCGCCACTCCGGGTAAACAAGACAACAAAAACCGCCTGATTTACGCATCCATTTTTGCAAATTAAAGATGAATAGGGGGGCAAAGATAGGGATTAGAATTACTTTATGAAACCCTTAACGTATTGCCCCGCATGCTTCTCACTCAATCTCAAATTTCCCAGCAGTCATACCTGAAGATATTGATTATCCGCTGTCGCAAATAAAAAAAGGAGCAGAAATCTGCTCCTTGATATTTTAGATACGATCGTCTTATTCCTCCTCGTCGTAGGTCATTGCCTCGCGTGTCGTTTGCAGCAATTCATATTCTTCCTTGCTACCCACGATCATGTTCTCGAATTCACGCAGACCTGTACCAGCCGGGATCGGGTGACCCGTGATAACGTTTTCCTTCAGGCCAAGCATGTCATCCGTCTTACCGTGTATTGCGGCAGAGGACAATACCTTGGTCGTTTCCTGGAACGACGCGGCAGATATCCAGCTTTGTACGCCAAGAGATGCCTTCGTAATACCCAGGAGCGTTGGAGCCGATGTTGCAGGCTTCGCATCCCGGAATTCAACCAGCTTCTTGTCGTTACGGCGCAGGATCGAATTCTCTTCCCTCACATCGCGAAGGCTGATGATCTGTCCGGCACGCAGCTTCACTGAATCGCCCGACTCGGTAACCACCTTCTTATCGAATACATAGTCATTCTCCTCGACGAATTCGAATTTATCAACGGTATCATCTTCCAGGAATTTAGTATCTCCCGGATCGATAATAGACACCTTACGCATCATCTGGCGAACGATCACCTCGATGTGCTTATCATTGATCCGCACACCCTGCAGGCGATAAACTTCCTGGATCTCATTCACCACGTACTGCTGTACTGCGAAAGGTCCCTGGATAGAAAGGATATCCTGCGGCGATGTCTGGCCATCGGACAACGCAGATCCTGCCTTCACGAAGTCGCCATCCTGTGCAAGGATCTGGCGGGTCAGCGGCACGAGATATTTCTTCTGTACGCCATCCTTTGCTTCGATGATGATCTCCCTGTTACCACGCTTGATAGCGCCCATGCTCACAACACCATCGATCTCGGATACCACTGCAGGATTGCTTGGGTTTCTCGCCTCGAACAATTCCGTTACACGTGGCAGACCGCCCGTGATATCACGAAGCTTGCCTAACACACGCGGTATCTTCACTATTACCTGGCCGGCCCTTACTGCATCTCCTTCATCAGGAATGATATGGCTACCCGTTGGTAAGTTATATGATTTGCTATCCTTTCCACCCTCTACAACAATGGAAGGGATCTTCGTCTTATCACGCGTTTCGATAACTACCTTCTCGCGGTGACCTGTCTGCTCATCGGATTCCTCGCGGTAAGTGACACCCTCGATAACGTTCTCGAATTTCAACTGGCCATTGATCTCGGCCATGATAACGTTATTAAACGGATCCCATGTGCAGATCGTCTCACCCCTTACCACCTTCTGGCCATCCTTCACATTGAGTGTAGCGCCATAAGGAATATTGTTCGTGATCAGCAAGCGGTCATTCTTCGTATCGATGATACGCACCTCACCGGTACGCCCGATAACGATCTGAACCTTGTTGCCTTCATTATTTTCTGTAACAACGGTACGCAATCCATCGAACTGGATCTGTCCATCGAACTTGGCTATGAGCGTAGAATCTACCGCAGCGGATCCTGCCACACCACCCACGTGGAATGTACGGAGTGTTAACTGCGTACCCGGCTCACCGATCGACTGTGCGGCAATGATACCGACCGCATCGCCCTTCTGGGCAAGGATACCGGAAGCGAGGTTCTTACCATAACACTTCACGCAGCATCCGCGCTTGCTTTCGCAGGTCAGCACGGAACGGATCTCAACCGTTTCGATGCCGGCTTCTTCGATCTTCCTGGCAATTAATTCAGAGATCTCATCACCACCGGCTACTATCAGTTCCTCACTGGTTAGGGTGTACACATCATGCAATGAGGTACGTCCCTGGATCCTGTCGGACAATGGTTCGATCACATCCTCATTATCTTTCAGGGCAGATGTTGCAATACCGCGAAGTGTACCGCAATCTTCTTCCGTGATCACCACATCCTGCGCCACATCCACGAGACGACGGGTACGATAACCCGCATCGGCCGTCTTAAGGGCGGTATCCGCAAGACCCTTACGGGCACCGTGCGTAGAGATGAAGTAATCCAGTACATTCAATCCACCCTTGAAGTTAGAGAGGATCGGGTTCTCGATGATCTCGGAACCGGAAGAACCGGATTTCCTTGGCTTCGCCATCAATCCCCGTATACCTGCCAGCTGCTTGATCTGTTGCTTCGAACCACGGGCGCCCGAATCCAGCATCATATAAACAGAGTTGAAACCTTGTTTGTCTGCCGCCAGTTCACGGATCAATGTCTCCGTGATCCTTGTATCCACACGGCTCCAGATATCCACGATCTGGTTATAACGTTCATTATTGGTAATGAGACCCATGTTATAGTTCTCCCATACCTCGTCAACCTCGACCTTGGCATTGTCCAGCATCTCTTCCTTTACAGCGGGGATGATAAGGTCATTGATACTGAAGGAAAGTCCACCCTGGAAGGCAGTACGGAATCCGAGTTGCTTGATATCATCCAAGAACTTCGCCGTCTTCGGTACGTTCGTGATCTCGATAATATCACCGATGATCTCGCGGAGATTCTTCTTCGTCAGCAATTGATTCACGAAACCAACCTCGGCCGGTACGTGCTGGTTGAAGATGACGCGTCCAACGGTAGTCTCTATTAATTTATGTTCGAGCAAGCCATCGTCATTACGGATGTTTGCCTTCACCTTGATCCATGCATGGAGGTCGATCTTTCCTTCATTGTAAGCGATGATCACTTCTTCTGCGGAATAGAAGGCCTTTCCTTCACCACGCATTACTTCATCACCAATTGTCTTCTTACCCTTGGTAATATAGTACAGCCCGAGTACCATGTCCTGTGAAGGAAGGGTAATTGGCGTACCATTCTGCGGGTTAAGGATATTGTGTGATGCAAGCATCAGCAACTGTGCTTCGAGTACAGCCGCATTGCTCAACGGCACGTGTACCGCCATCTGATCACCGTCAAAGTCAGCGTTGAATGCCGTCGTTACCAACGGGTGCAACTGAATAGCCTTTCCTTCGATCAGCTTCGGCTGGAAGGCCTGGATCGACAGGCGGTGAAGCGTTGGGGCCCGGTTAAGCATGATCGGGTGACCCTTCAATATATTCTCGAGGATATCCCAGACGATCGCTTCCTTCTTGTCGACCAGTTTCCTGGCGGATTTGACTGTCTTTACGATACCTCTTTCAATCAGCTTACGGATGATGAATGGCTTGAACAATTCCGCAGCCATATCCTTCGGCAAACCGCACTCGTGCAGTTTGAGTTCGGGTCCTACCACGATAACGGAACGGCCGGAGTAATCGACACGTTTACCGAGGAGGTTCTGACGGAAGCGTCCTTGTTTTCCTTTCAGTACATCGGACAATGATTTCAATGCGCGACCGCCTTCGGCCTTGACCGCATTCGATTTACGGCTGTTATCGAAGAGGCTATCGATAGCTTCCTGTAACATCCGCTTTTCATTCCGGAGGATGACCTCTGGCGCCTTGATCTCCAGCAACCTCTTCAAACGGTTGTTACGGATGATCACCCGGCGGTAAAGATCATTCAGATCGGATGAGGCAAAACGTCCGCCATCCAGTGGCACCAATGGGCGCAGTTCTGGTGGAATAACGGGAATGTATTGCATCACCATCCACTCGGGGCGGTTGGTGATCCTTGTATTGGCATCGCGGAAAGCTTCTACCACACTTAGCCTCTTCAAGGCATCTGCCTTGCGTTGCTGTGATGTTTCGGTAGCCGCCGCATTGCGCAGGTCGAATGATAATTGATCGAGATCGATGCGTTGCAACATGTCATGCACCGCTTCCGCACCCATCTTCGCGATGAACTTATTAGGATCATCATCGGGCAGGTACTGGTTATCCTTCGGTAAGGTATCCAGGATATCGAGATATTCTTCTTCGGTAAGAAGATCGCCTGGGTTCTGGCCCTTGTCCACCCGGATACCCGGTTGAATAACAACGAACCTCTCATAATACACGATCGTCTCCAGCTTCTTGGAGCTCACACCGAGAAGATAACCGATCTTATTCGGTAATGATTTGAAATACCAGATGTGTACAACGGGTACAACGAGCTTGATGTGGCCCATTCTCTCGCGGCGAACCTTCTTCTCTGTTACTTCCACACCGCAACGGTCGCACACGATCCCCTTGTAACGGATCCTCTTATATTTTCCGCAAGCACACTCATAATCTTTTACCGGACCGAAAATCCTTTCGCAGAACAAGCCATCGCGTTCCGGCTTATACGTACGATAGTTGATGGTTTCAGGCTTCAGCACCTCACCATAGCTTCTCTCAAGGATCGTATCCGGAGAAGCCAGGCCGATAGTGATCTTTGAAAACGCTGGTCTGGGTCTATTTTCTTTTTTGAATGCCATATTTTGCTTTAAATAGTATTTGAACTAGAGAATTAAGTCAAAATTCAAAAGTAAAAATTCAAAAACTTAAACCAGCCACCGAACTACAGGGTCTATTTTTGAATTTTTACTTTTGAATTTTGAATTTTTTTTATTCGAACTTAAGATCGAGGCCAAGTCCACGAAGTTCATGTACAAGTACATTGAATGATTCGGGAATACCAGGTCTTGGAATGTTGTCGCCCTTGACGATCGCCTCGTAGGTCTTCGCACGGCCGATGATATCATCCGATTTCAGGGTCAGTAATTCCTGCAGGATATTCGAAGCACCATAGGCTTCCAATGCCCACACTTCCATTTCCCCGAAACGCTGTCCTCCGAACTGAGCCTTACCACCGAGCGGTTGCTGCGTGATGAGACTGTATGGCCCGATAGAACGTGCGTGCATCTTATCGTCCACCATGTGGTGAAGCTTGATGATATAGATGATACCGACCGTCGCCTTCTGGTGGAAACGTTCGCCCGTTTCACCATCGAAGAGATAGGTGTGACCAAACTTCGGCAGCTTGGCGTCTTCGATATATTGTGCGATCTCATCAGTTGAAGCACCATCGAAGATCGGCGTCGAGAACTTGAGGCCGAGCTTTTCACCCGCCCATCCAAGTACCGTTTCATAGATCTGGCCGAGGTTCATACGACTTGGTACACCGAGTGGGTTCAATACCACATCTACAGGTGTTCCATCTTCGAGGAACGGCATGTCTTCCGCACGTACGATCTTCGCAACGATACCCTTGTTCCCGTGACGGCCCGCCATCTTATCCCCCACCTTCAGCTTACGCTTCACGGCCAGGTATACCTTGGCGAGTTTCAACACACCCGCAGGCAACTCGTCACCGATCGAGATATTGAACTTCTCTCTCTTGTAGCGGCCGAGTTCTTCGTTGTACTTGATATTGTAGTTGTGCAGGAGAATATTGATCTGGTCATCCACTTTCTTATCACCTGTCCAGCCCAGCGGATTGATATTCGCATAGTCGAGGCCACCCAGGTTCTTTTGTGTGAACTTCGCACCCTTCCCGATCTGCACTTCACCGAAGTTGTTGCTGACACCGGAAGAGGCATGATCCTTAAGAAGCGTTGTTAGTTTATCCAGCAATACTTCCTTCAGGTCGATCTCATTCTTCTCGTGTACCTTTTCCAGCTTCTCGATAGCCGCCTTTTCCCTCACCTTCGCATTCTTATCCTTCTTGGCGCGCTGGAATAATTTCTTACCGATAACGACACCTTCAACACCATTCGGCGCCTTGAGAGAAGCATCCTTCGCATCGCCGGCCTTATCACCGAAGATGGCGCGAAGCAGTTTCTCTTCCGGAGTAGGATCGCTTTCTCCCTTCGGAGTGATCTTACCGATGAGGATATCGCCTTCCTTGATCGTAGCACCCACGCGGATGATACCATTCTCATCAAGGTCCTTTGTCGCTTCTTCAGAGACATTGGGAATATCCGGCGTCAGTTCTTCTTCGCCGAGTTTAGTATCGCGTACTTCGAGCTCATATTCGGAAATATGTACTGAAGTGAACATGTCTTCCTTGACAACCCTTTCGCTGATAACGATGGCATCCTCGAAGTTGTAACCCTTCCATGGCATGAATGCCACTTTCAGGTTCTTACCCAGCGCCAGCTCACCATTCTGCGTAGCATATCCTTCAGTGAGGAAGTCGCCCTTCTTCACCTTCTGGTTCTTCTTCACGGCTGGTTTGAGGTTGATGCAGGTCTCCTGGTTCGTCTTGATGAACTTCGTCAGCTTATAAACACGGAGATCTTCTTCGAAGCTCACTAGCTTCTCTGCGTCATCCCGGTCATAACGAACGTGTATCTCGTTTGCATCCACGAATTCAACGATACCGTTTCCTTCGGAGTGGATCTGGATACGCGCATCGCGGGCCGCCTTTCCTTCGAGACCCGTACCCACAACAGGTACATCGGGGCGTATCAAAGGAACAGCCTGGCGTTGCATGTTAGATCCCATCAGCGCACGGTTGGCATCATCATGCTCGAGGAAGGGGATCAGGGATGCGCTCAATCCAACGATCTGGTTGGGGGCGACATCCATGAATTCTACATCGTTCTTATCGAGGATCGGGAAATCGCCTGTTTCGCGGCTCACGATCTTATCTTCTATGAAATTTCCTTTCTCATCCAGCGCAGTATTTGCCTGGGCGATCTTCGCCAGGTCTTCCTCCTCTGCACTCAGGAATTCCAATTCTTTCATATTCACTTTACCATGATCCACCCTGCGGTAAGGAGTCTCGATAAAGCCCATATCATTGATCTTCGCGTGAACGCAAAGTGTCGAGATCAGACCGATGTTCGGGCCCTCAGGAGTTTCGATAGTACATAGGCGCCCGTAGTGGGAATAGTGTACGTCACGAACCTCGAAGCCTGCCCTTTCACGACTCAGACCACCTGGCCCGAGCGCGGAGATACGACGCTTGTGCGTGATCTCTGACAATGGATTCGTCTGATCGAGGAACTGCGACAGCTGCGATGTTCCGAAGAAGGAATTGATCACGGATGAAAGCGTTCTCGCATTGATCAGATCGACCGGCGTGAAGACTTCATTATCGCGCACATTCATTCTCTCACGGATCGTTCTCGCCATACGTGCAAGACCAACACCGAACTGGGCATATAACTGTTCGCCTACGGTACGTACGCGACGGTTGCTCAGGTGATCGATATCATCGATCTCGGCCTTGCCATTGGTCAGGCGAACGAGATACTTGATGATAAGAATGATATCTTCTCTTGTAAGGGTCTTCTGATCGAGTGGCGCATCAAGGTTCAACTTGCGGTTGATCTTGTAACGTCCCACTTCGCCGAGGTCATAACGCTTGTCGCTGAAGAACAGCTTATCGATGATGCCACGGGCCGTTTCGTTATCCGGCGCATCGGCGCCGCGCAACTGGCGGTAGATGAACTGGACCGCTTCCAATTCGCTATTGGAAGTATCCTTGTTCAATGTATTGTAGATAATGGCATAGTCGCCACCTACATCCTCGCGCTGAACGAACACACTCTTCACTTCCATATCGGAGATGGTGGTGATCGCCTCTTCATCGAGAACGGTATCTCTTTCCATCACGATCTCATTCCGCTCGATGGATACCACTTCGCCTGTGTCCTCATCCACGAAATCTTCTACCCATGTGCGCAATACGCGGGCAGCAAGTCGCTTGCCTACATACTTGCCAAGGGATTTCTTATCGCCCTTCACTTCATCGGCCATGCCGAAGAGTTCCAGGATATCCTTATCTGTTTCATACCCGATAGAACGGAGAAGGGTTGTAACAGGGAATTTCTTCTTACGATCGATGTACGCATACATGACATTGTTGATGTCTGTCGCGAATTCCATCCACGCTCCCTTGAAAGGAATGACACGGGCGGAATAGATCTTCGTTCCGTTCGGGTGAACCGACTGACCGAAGAATACACCCGGTGAACGGTGCAACTGGGAAACGACTACACGCTCTGCGCCATTGATGACGAAAGTACCGCGTGGAGTCATATAGGGAATATTACCCAGGAACACATCCTGCACAATAGTCTGGAAATCGACGTGCTCCTCATCGTTACAGCTCAAACGCAGTTTGGCCTTGAGAGGAACGGCATAGGTGAGACCACGCTCCATACACTCATCGATCGTGTAGCGGGGCGGATCAATAAAGTAGTCTAAGAATTCAAGGACGAAGATGTTCCTTGTATCGGTAATAGGGAAGTTGTCCTTGAATACTCGGAACAAACCTTCGATATTACGTTTGTCGGGGGTGGTTTCTAACTGGAAAAACTCTTTGAATGACTGGATCTGTACTTCAAGAAGGTCGGGAGTTTCAGCCAGGTGCTTGATCTTACCGAAATCCACTCTTGAGTTCACTTTTGTTGAAGACATACGCGTAAAAACCGGTTTTAAAGACATTAATGACACACAAATCACTCACGGGTTCTTATTCATTTCGGAATAAAAACCCTGAATGTCAACTAGTTAAGCATGATTTGGGATGTCAAATTATATTTGGCCAAAATAAAGGACTGCAAAAGTAAGGAATAAATACCGTCCAGCAAGAAAAAATTGCTGACAAAAACCCCGCCAAAAACTGGCTAAAAATCCATTTTAGAATGGCGCCCGAATGATAGCTTGAAGTAAATAACATCCGATGAAATGGAAAGTTGCATTGGCGGCCTATTTCTCCTTCAGCCGAAAGGAAAGGATCGCCGTATTGGCCATTGTCTTCCTGTTTGCCTGCGTGTTTCTCTATCCCACGGTCATGGGTGCATTCCTCAGCAAAAAAACGATTGCGGCAGACACCGCCTGGGTCGTCGCGGTTCACCAACTGGAACAGGCGACAGACAGCAATGCAGGGATTTCATATAAAACTCCTGGATATACGAAAGGCCACCAGTCCACTTATCGCGATCCATCGAGCGGGGAGCTCTTTTACTTCGACCCGAATACCGTGACCGCAGAGGGCTGGCAACGACTCGGGCTGCGTGAACGGACCGTAAAGACGATCCTGAATTATATCGGGAAAGGCGGGCATTTCCGCAAGGCCGGGGACCTCCGGCGGGTATATGGATTGTTTCCCGATGAATTCGATCGCCTGGCGCCATATATCCGGATTGTCAACTCTTCCAGTCACCAGGATGAACCGTCGATCCCCGGAGCTTCTGCTTCCGTACCGGATAGACCGCACAAGAGCCGGCCAAGTGTGTCGCCCATTGACATAAACTTCGCAGATACATCGGCCTTCATCGCACTACCCGGCATCGGGAGTAAGTTGGCCGCGAGGATCGTGGCCTTCCGGGAAAAACTGGGTGGATTCTATTCCATCGCGCAGATCGGCGAGATATATGGACTGCAGGATTCCACTTTTCAACAATTGAAATCCTATTTCCTGCTTGCAACGCCATCCGTAAGAAAGATCAATGTCAATACTGCAACAGCCGAGATATTAAAGTCCCATCCATACATCAGGTACGTGCTGGCCGGCCCAATCATTTCTTACCGGTCGCAACATGGTCCTTTCTCGAAGTTGGAAGAGCTGAAGAATATAATGGCGATGACCGACGATGTCTATCGCAAACTCCTTCCCTATCTTGAACTCTGAATAGAATGTCCGCATTTATTTTTCCAGCAATGCCTTCTCCGCCTCTATCACCAGCGTGCCTGGGCCCGGCCTTATACCGGATGCGGTGTACTCCTTGATCCCGGGCCAGGTGAGGATGACCAATTTGTTGGCAATATCCCTGCTTCCCGACACTTCATAGACCACCTGCCGAACGAATGGCACAGGCACCCATTCGAAGGAAGTGAAGGGCACGCCGAATTCATCCCATGACCTCGTCAGGCCATTCTTCCTGACCAGGAGATCCTCATCCGGCCGGATAAAGAAAACCGTATCCGTTGCAGACCGGTAATTATTCACGATCACCGAGCGTAGTGTATCGTATTCCTTCACTGCGGGACGTAAGAACTGGAACCTGAAATTATACCAGGCGTTCGCCACGAAGGCTGCCGATAGAACAAGGCATACCGTCCTCTGCGTTCTTATCGTCTTAAGCAACGGTATCATCGTCGTCATGAAAAACAAGAACACCGCAATATCGAGCGCCAGCAATGTACGATTGGAAGAATAACTCTCTCTCACGATGAGCGAAGGAAGGTAGATGAGCAGCAATAGTGCAAGAATGGATAATACCTGCCCTGCCTGCTTCTGCCAGGTCCATCCTTTCAATCGTTCACGATAGCCCATAAACGTCATCCAGAGGAGGAACATGGATATCAATATTCCAGGCCTGCTCTTTTCATTCACCAGGAACGTAAAATGAAAACCGGTCGTCAAAGGACGTGCGAGGAAAAACTTCAGTTTACTAAGAGGATCCAGGTGAATAGCGGTGCGTGAACCCGCCGCTGCATTCAGGCTGGCGATAGAAAGTTTGAATGCACAGAAATAAATGGCGGAGATAATGAGATAGCCGGCCACTCCGGCAATCACCGTCCTTCCTTTGCGCGGCTGCGCCAGCAGGCGAAGCAGGAAAGGAAGAAGGAAACATCCGAATCCATTCTGGTACGTAAACAAGGAAACAAGACCGAGTATCACTGCACCTGCTATGAGCACATAGAACCCGCCGCTTCTGGGTGATCCGCTCACTACAGCACGATAGAATAGATATCCCGATGCCAGGCCCGCGGTATTTGCAAGGAAAAGTTCAAGACAGGATGCCCATCCTATGGAAATGCAAAACACGGGAGTACAGATCAGGTACAAAACGGTAAAGGGTACCAGGAATGCGGGCAGTCCTTCCGTCACAACGATCTTCTTCAGCATGGCATACCATGCGGGAATGCAGATGATCCAACCACCGAAGGAGAATAGGCGGATGAGGGTAACGTCCTTTACCTTGTCGGCATTTCCAAATAAGAATTGGAAGAGCTGATCGGTAAGATACCGGCCCTGCTCGATGAACATGTGAAACCCGGATCCCTTTTTATAGAACCACAATTGAACCGACTCATCGGTGTAGAGATAGGTAGCGCTAAAGACGGGGTAGTAGATCAGCGCTGCAACGCCAAGCAATGCACTTAGTATGAGGAGATCCCTGCTTTTCATATAGGCGGCAATATAGATGATAAGTTGGCAAGTTGATAAGTTGACTAGTTGATTAGTTGATAAGTTTCGTGATAGGAGAAGATTCATTCGTCTTCGGGCGGGGAGTCGGACCTGGCGATGGCTACAACCAACAACCTCCTTCCAGCCCAAACTCACCTGCGAAGCGAAAGCATCTTCTCATAAGGCCCAATTCCTAATTACAGGCCCCTTCTCATTACACGAAACTTATCAACTAATCAACTTGTCAACTTGTCAACTAATAACCCTCATTCTGCCGCAAATTCGGATTCGCCGCCAGTTGCTTCTGCGGTATGCAGAACAAGGCCTTGGTCGGCGTGGTTGGATTATGATCCCACCAGCTTGCCGTTGTGAATGTGCCGAAGCGTATCATATCGGCGCGTCGCTTTCCTTCGAAAACAAATTCGCGGCCGCGTTCTGCCAGCAATTCATCGAGCGTGAGCGTGGCCGTAGTGTAGGCCTCGCTGATCCAGTCCGCTGGTGAGAAATATCGCTGTTTGCTGCTATTGACAAGATCCACAGCCGCCTGAGTTGCCGCATTCCCATTCTTACGCATGATGGCCTCAGCCTTGAACAGGTATATCTCGGTGAGCCGGTAGACGACGAAATCATTGCCGAGATAATTCGCATCGTTCAGGCTGCCGGGCCGGTACTTATTCAGTCTTGCGCCGCTGTTCTCCTCTCCTCTTGTCATGCCACCCGGACCCGTTTCGCCCTCTGAATTCCGGCGGATATTATTTACGAATATGAGCGGCTTGCCATTATATTCTTCCGTGCCGAGCACCACCGAATCGGCAACAGTGGTCCGCAGTGCGGGATCCTTTTTTTGCAACCCGAAGAGGAACCATTCCTTCTTCCGGATATCGTTATCCTTATAGGAATCGAATGCATTGGGTGTAACAACGAATTCATTGTTGCCATCCCGTTCGGCATTGTAGATCTGCCTCGAACGATAGTGCCAGAACACACCGGGGTACCCGGGCGCATCGCCGCTGGCCTTATAGTCATAGGCGATCTGGAAGATATTCTCTTTCGCCTTTTGATTTGCATTGCTGAAAGGGGCCATCACATCCGTTTCAAGCGCGGGGGGGCCATTCAATCCACCGGTATCCCCCGACATTATCTTATCGCATGCCGCAATGCATTCATCCCATTTGGGAGTTCCCTTCCATATCTGCGCATTGATGTAGAGCTCCGCAAGCATCGCATACCCCGCTGCCTGGGAGACCCTGCCAACGAGCGAACCGGATAATTTCGGAAGCAGGTCCACATTATCCTTCAGTTCCTTCTCCACGAAGTCGAATACTTCACTCCTCGTCTTTGTCGGTGGGTTCGTCGGTTCCGATGAGACCTCGGTGACGATGGGAACATTTCCATAGAGATCGATAAGCTTCAGATAATGCCAGGCCCTTATCACCTTGCTTTCTGCAATGAACGATGCCTTCTCTTCCTCGGTCATACCGATAGCAGGAAAATCGATACCGGCGAGATCGTTGATGGTCACATTGCAGAAACTGATCCCTGCATAGATGAGCTCCCAGGGTTCTTCTATCGAGCGGTCGGTCAGTGTCCATTCGTGATAATGTTGCCTGATCCACTGAGCACCATCGTAACCATGTCTTCCTTTCTGTGGCCAGGCCTGCTGATCGGCCGTCAACTCCTGCAGGCGCCAGTATCCATGCCTGTCGTTCATTGCGGCCCACGCGCGTGCATGCGTGAAGGGTCGAAGAACGGCAGACAGCACCTCCTGCCGGTTGTGATAGAAATTATCCGCCGTGATATTGCTGTAAATATTCTCATCCAGCTTGGTACACGAGATGCTGAAGAGCATGACGGCGAGGACAAGAACTTTAAGCGATTTATATGTGTATTTCATTATGGGTGTTTTTGAATGTTAGAAGGAAATATTCAAACCGGCTGCATAGGACCGGGTGCGCGGATAGAAGCCGCGGTTGTCGATGCCGGTCGTGAGGCCATTATCCTCCAATTCGGGATCGAGGCCATTGTAACCGGTGATCGTGGCAAGATTCCTTGCAGACACATACAGGCGCAACCCATGGATATATTTGTTATTCTTGAAGGGTACCTTATAGCCCAGCGTAACATTATCCAGTTTTACAAAGTCGCCCTTCTCCAGGTAGTAATCCGAATATTGCGGATCGTCGTTGATCACGGCATTCCTGGTCACGGCGCTGCGAAGGATATTATTCGGCAGCCACTTCTTATTTCCAAAATACATTTCCTGCGTGTTCAGGATATCGAACTTGAACTTGCCCCTGAAGAAAATGGTAAGATCAAAATTCTTATAGCTGAAATTGTTCGTCAAAGAGGCGAAGTACTTCGGCACTCCATTCCCGATAATGGTCAGGTCTTCGTTGGAGATGGCCGAGGCCGGGCCGGTACTTCCATCTTGTTTGTAGAACAGCCATTTCCCATCGTCGGTAAAGCCGGCGAAGCGCTTGCCATAGAAATTACCCAATGGTCCGCCTTCCACCGTACGTATCGCATTGCCGAGGTTGCCCGGGCTGGGCAGACCACCGTACTCCTTAAAGGAGAGTTGAAAGAGTTCATTGGAGAAACTGATCAGCTTGTTCCGTTGTGAACTTCCCGTAAAGTCAACGCTCCAGATAAAGCCATTCTGCCTGATCGGTATTGCAGTCAGGAGGAGTTCGACACCCTTGTTGCTGATGGTTCCCACATTGGCAAAGAGAGTGGAGGAAACGAAGGGAGGTTGCTGAACGTTATAATCCTCGAGCAGATCCTCTGTCCGCCGGCTATACACATCGATCGATCCACTGAAGCGATTGTTGAATACCGAGAAATCGAGACCTACATTAAGTTCCTTCTTCTTCTCCCAGCGAAGATTGGGATTGGGATTGGATGAAGGGCCATAGGTCTGCAGCCAAATACCATCCTGCAAATAAAAGCCGCCGGTACCGAGCAGGATGAGTGACCGGTAGTTGGGGATGTCCTGGTTTCCCGTTACGCCGTATCCTATCCGTAGCTTAAGCGAGTTGATGAAGTCCAGGCCTTTCATGAATTTCTCGTTCGATACGATCCAGCCGGCGGAGACCGCTGGAAAGTTTCCCCATTTATTATTGGAGCCGAAACGCGAAGACCCTTCTCTCCGAAGTATGCCCTGCAGAAGATATTTCCCGAGGTAATTATAATTGATGCGCCCGAAGAAAGCTATGAGCGTATTATCATCCTTACTGCTGCCCATCCCCGGACGCGGTAAAGATGTATTCGTGATTGCGCTGCCCGATCCAAGGTTGTAATCGAGGAAGGCATCGGTAGAGAACCCGGAATTATTAACGGAGAATGATTCGCCCGTCGCATATTGGTAACTATATCCCGCGACGCCGCTAAGAGTGTGTTTGTCTCCCAGCTTCGTGGTATAATCGATCGTTGCTTCGAAGGTCCTGTTCTGTGTAAGCGTGTTCGATTTGGAAGCGAAGCCAGTGCCCTGGTAGGTCTGCTGCGAAGAACGTGAAGCGCGCAAGCGATAGGACCTGTCATTCCAGCTATCGCGGATCAATGCGCCGAATGCCGATATCTTGAGATCCTTTATGGGCTCGAGCGTGAAGCGGAGATCGGCCGAAAATGTCTGCTGGTTTCGCTCCGAGATCTCCTGGTTGAGGCGGGCAATGGGATTGTAGTTATTGAAGCCATCGGTCTCCAGGTATTTGCCTTCCGGCGTGAAAACAGGCGCCGTTGGATTACGCTGTACCGACTGTTCGAAGTCGCCGGTGCTTCCA
>DATHKS010000019.1:0-5178 GCA_035488975.1 Chitinophagaceae bacterium
GCTGTCCGATCTCAGCAATGAAGTAGTGAATCAGAAGCTCGGTGAGAAGGACGCGGCCCAATTGCGCGAAGACGTGGAACTGGTAGACGGCGTGCATGGCGAGCTGGCGATAAAAGATTACCTGGATGGCAAAGTGGCGCCGGTATTTTTCGGTAGCGCCATCAATAATTTCGGCGTCAAGGAAATGCTGGATACATTCATTCGCATAGCACCCACGCCGCGGAGCAGGGAAACGACCGTCCGCCCGGTGGATGTGGAAGAGGATAAGCTCAGCGGCTTCGTTTTTAAGATACATGCCAACCTCGATCCGAAACACCGTGACCGTATCGCCTTCTTCCGTGTATGTTCTGGAAAATTCGAGCGCAACAAATACTTTCATCATGTCCGCCTGGATAAGGAAGTCCGGTTCAGCAACCCGTATAGTTTCATGGCGCGCGATAAGAGCGTGATTGAAGACGCCTATGCGGGAGATGTAGTGGGGCTTTTCGATACGGGTAATTTCAAGATCGGCGATACCCTGACCGAAGGAGAGAATTTTTATTTCACCGGCATACCTTCCTTCTCACCCGAGATATTCAAGGAGGTGGTGAACAAGGACCCGATGAAGACAAAGCAATTGGAGAAGGGCCTGTTGCAGTTGACGGACGAAGGGGTAGCGCAGCTGTTCACGCAATTCGGCGGTAACCGCAAGATCATCGGTTGTGTGGGTGAACTCCAGTTCGAAGTCATTCAATACAGGCTATTGCATGAATACGGCGCCTCTGTGGCGTTCAACTCATTGCCCTTTTACAAGGCATGCTGGCTCACCAGCAAGGATGCAAAGAAGCTGGAAGAATTCTCCCGGTTCAAGCAGGCTAATATCGCCACCGATAAGGATGGGCACATGGTATACCTTGCCCAGAGCGAATGGTTCCTGAATACGGAACGGACGAATAACCCGGATATAGAGTTTCATTTTACCTCCGAAATCCATAAGGACAATGTATGATCGTTTTTGAAACTGCGAGACTGATCGTCCGTTATTTCAGGGAAACGGATATCGACAATTTCTTCCTGGTGAATGGCGATCCGGAGATCATGCGGTATATCCGCGCGCCGCAAACCAGGGAAGCCACGCTGCAGATGATGCGACAGGCGATAGAGAATTGCAAGAGCAATCCCTTCATGGGCCGTTGGGCGATCGAGGAGAAGGAGAGCGGGGAGTTCGTGGGCTCATTCGCGGTAATACCAATAGACCAAACGCCATTGATCCAAATGGGCTATGCACTGCTGAAGAATGCATGGGGAAAGGGCTATGCGACGGAACTGACAAAGGAGGCGCTCCGGCATGTTTTCACGAAGACCTCGCTGGAGAGCATACGGGCGGTGGCAGAAACGGGCAACGATGCCTCGCATGGGGTGCTGATAAAGGCAGGGTTTAAGAGAGAATTGGTGAAGATGGAAGGAGAGAAAGAACTGGTGCGATACATTTTCTATAAAAGTGAGTTGACTTGAGTTGCTAAATATTCAATATTCAATAATCAATATTCAATGCTCAAGTGCTTATAGCGGGAAGTCTCTGCGGTTTTATTAATGATCAATATTCAGGGCGGCAATCCGCTGATCGAAGCCTCACTTCATCCGGTACAATTTCTGCACGATATGATTATTCAATCAGCGCGAGCGTCAACTTGAGCATTGAATATTGATTATTGAATATTGAATATTTCATTCGGGTCTCCCTAACTAAAATTTTGCAACTATTCCTGTGTAGGTATGAGGACTGATCTTCTTCAATTCTTTTTTCAGCTCCACCTCGATCTTCAGTCCATCTATGAATTCATGAATCGATTTCTTATCAATGGCTTCCTTTCCTCTCGTGAGTTCTTTCAGCGCCTCATAGGGCTGTGGATAGTTTTCCCGGCGAAGAACAGTCTGGATCGCCTCTGCCACTACCGCCCAATTATCGTCCAGGTCGGCCTGTATCTTCGGCAGGTTCAGCACCAATTTATTCAATCCCTTCTCGATCGATTTCATGGCCACGATAAAATGTGCGAAAGGCACACCCACATTCCGTAGTACAGTGGAGTCAGTCAGATCGCGCTGCAGTCTCGATACCGGGAGTTTCGACGACATGTGTTCGAACAAAGCATTGGCCATGCCGAGATTACCCTCGGCATTCTCGAAGTCGATGGGGTTTACCTTATGTGGCATGGCCGAGGATCCGACCTCTCCCTTCTTCGTCTTTTGCTTGAAATACTCCATGGAGATATAGGCCCACGCGTCGCGGCAGAAATCGAGCAGGATATTATTGATCCGCTTCATGCAATCGAAATGCGAGGCCATATTATCGTAATGCTCGATCTGTGTCGTGAATTGCTGCCGGCTCAATCCGAGGTTCTCGAGGAATTCATTCCCGAATTTCACCCAATCGAATTTAGGGAATGCGATATGGTGCGCATTGAAATTGCCGGTGGCGCCGCCAAATTTCCCCGTAAATGGAATACCTATGAACTGTTCGATCTGGTTCTGTATCCTTTCCACGAATACCATGATCTCTTTTCCCAGGCGCGTTGGACTTGCGGGCTGGCCATGCGTATGCGCCAGCATGGGCACGTCGATCCAGTCGCGGGCCAGTATCTTCAGTTGCGTATTCAGGTTTAACAGGAAGGGCAGGTATTCGTATTCGATGGCGTGTTTCCACAGGAGTGGTACGGCAGTATTATTGATGTCTTGCGAGGTAAGACCGAAATGGATCCATTCGATGGCGTCTTTTCCGCCGTTCTTCTCCAGTTCATTCTTAAGGAAATATTCTACGGCCTTCACATCATGATTGGTGGTGTACTCGATCTGTTTTATTTCCTGGGCATCCTCGGGACCGAAATTCTCCGTGAGTTTCTGCAGGTGTTTGATCGACTTGGCGGAGAGCTTGAAGAATTTCTTCTTTTCCAGGAAAAGCAGGTATTCTATCTCGACCATCACCCTGTATTTGATCAGCGCATACTCGGAGAAATATTCATCGAGGTGCTGTACCTGGCGCCGGTAGCGGCCATCGATGGGGGATATTGCAGTGAGGGCGGTCAGTTCCATGATTTGATTTTAAAGAAGCACTTGGTTCATTTACCTTTGCTGCCGCAAAAATAACCTAATTGAAGAAGATTCGGGTCGGTATCGTCAATTACCTCAATACAAAGCCTCTCATATACGGTCTCGAAAGATCGCCTATTAAGGAACAGATCGACCTGGTCGGCGCGTATCCGTCGCGGCTGGCGCAGATGCTGATCGACGACGAGATCGATGTGGGCCTGATCCCGGTTGCAGCTATCCCTCAATTGCCTTCCTACCATATCGTAGGGAACTACTGTATAGGAGCAGAGGGGGAGATCGCATCCGTGTGCCTGTTCAGCGAAGTACCGATGAACGAGATCACGAGAGTGTACCTCGATTACCAGAGCCGCTCTTCCGTGGCCCTATTGAAATGGCTGATGAAGGAATCCTGGGGCATTCACCCAGAGCTCATAGAAGCGACTGACGAGAGCTACCGCAACGAGATAAAGGGAACCACCGCCGGTCTCGTGATCGGCGACAGGGCGCTCGAACAGCGGAAGATCTCAACGTTCATCTATGACCTGGGAAGCGAATGGCGTTCGATCACGGGGCTTCCATTCGTCTTTGCCGCATGGGTGAGCACGAGGCCCTTGTCCGAAACGTTTATCCGGTCGTTTGATATTGCAAACGAGCTTGGGCTCACCCATATCGACGAAATAGTACAGGAAATGGATTATACCCTTTATGATCTGAATAAGTACTATAATCTTCACCTCAGCTATGGTCTCGATGAACGAAAACGCAAAGGATTGTCCAGATTCCTCGATGTAATTAAATTGGCTAAATAGGCCTGCCAGCTTCGGTTTCTGCTATATTTTTTCTACCTTGCCGCCGACCGAACCACCAGATCGATCCACTTTATGAAGTTGTGTCCCAAAGCTGCTTGTTGTGCCTTAATATTTTTATTTATTGCGACCGCGGGATTCTCCCAAAAAAGCAAAGATTTCTCTGGTCAAAAGAGTTCCCTAAGGAATACAATACCCGGTAAGAGCGGCAATCATTTGTCAACCGGTTCACCCATTTCAAATCTCTCCGGGGAAGGTGCAAAAGTCCTTTCAAGTGGCAACTGGCTCTCCACATTGACATTGGGTTCCAAGGTAACAGTTGGCGATCTTGATGTAACGGGCAACCAGATTACCGTAGAGGCGATGGTAAACAGAACGGGTGCTTTGGCCAACCCGGTCTCCTACGGTCATGTTGTCTCCAAGCATACCACTCCCACAGATGTGAACTACGCCCTGCTCCCGAATGGTTGCGAACTGACAACTACCACTACCGGGTATCACAATATCACCGTATGCTACCCGGATTTTAATAAGCCATATCATATCGCAATGACCTATGACGGAGCTGCGCTTAAATTTTATCGGGATGGTTATCTCATGGCTACAACGCCATGTACGGGAAATATGGTGAACAATGACTGGCTTACCACTATCTCACAGATCGCCGATGGCGCCAACCCTGCCATTAGCCAGTTCCTGGGTTATGTGAATGAAGTCAGAATATGGAATGTTGCCAGGACCCAGGCGGAGCTCATTACCTACATGAATACTCCTCTGCCGAATCCAGCAAGCCAACCCGGTCTGCTGGCCTATTATACTTTTGATGACCTGTCCAATAAGCAAGGAAATACTCTATGGAATGGCAGCCTGTCCGGGGGTGCCGTTTTAAATCAAACAAATACCAATTGCAATTTCATCCGCGACTCCTGTGCAGTGAAAGTAGGATGCCCTAATTGGCTCAGCCTGCCCACGCAGGGAAGCAAGTCAGTTATCGGGGACCTCGATATTTCGGGCAACCAAATGACGGTGGAAGCCACTTTCAACCGGACGCAGGCATTAAACAGCGGACTATACTACGGCAGCCTCGTGTCAAAACATACCACTACAACGGATGTAAATTATTCCCTGTTGCCGAATGGTTGCGAGATCACTACCTCTGTGAGTGGATATAAGGCCATCTTTCAGGCGTGTCCGATACAGTTGAATGTTACATACCATGTTGCCATGGTGTACGATGGCGCCAATCTTAAATTCTACCGTAACGGGGTGCTCATCAGTTTTACTCCCTGCACGGGGAATATCGTAA
>DATHKS010000020.1:0-2417 GCA_035488975.1 Chitinophagaceae bacterium
GATCAATGCATGGGGAAAGGCCGATTTCATCATCGCGCATCCGGAGGATTATGAGCTGAATGAAGAATTCACCAAAGGCGCCACCATAACACATTCCCAGGACGAAGCGCTGAAAGATGCAGACTTCGTTTATGTTAAGAACTGGAGCACCTATCATGACTATGGACGGATCTACTCGAATGATCCGGGTTGGATGCTGACCAATGAAAGGCTTGCCCTGACGAACAACGCACGCGTGATGCATTGTTTGCCGGTCCGGCGCAACGTGGAACTAAGCGATGAGATCCTGGATGGCCCGAATAGCCTGGTGACACAGGAGGCCGCGAACCGGGTGTGGGCCGCACAGGCCGTACTATCGGAGATATTGCGCAATGGATAAGCTATACATCATAAAGATCGGGGGCAATATCATCGATGATGATAAAAAATTGCCGTCGTTCCTGCAGGAGTTCGCCGCTATCGAAGAAAAAAAGATACTCGTTCATGGCGGCGGCAAACTCGCCACGCGGCTGGCCGAACAAATGGGCGTCGAACAAAAAGTAATAGACGGCAGAAGGATCACCGATGCGGAAACGCTGAAGATCGTGACGATGGTCTATGCGGGTTATATCAATAAGCAGATCGTGGCGGGATTACAGGGCAATAACTGCAATGCCATCGGCCTTACCGGCGCCGACGGCGATGCGATACTGGCACACAAGAGGAACCACCCGGTGATCGACTATGGTTTCGTGGGTGATGTGGATGCCGTGAACACGAGCCTGCTGCGGCTGCTGCTCGACAGGAATATCGCCATCGTCTTCGCTCCCATCACGCACAACCAGCAGGGACAATTGCTAAATACGAATGCCGATACGATAGCCCAGGAACTGGCCAAGGCCATGTGCGCGGAGTTTGATGTCAGTCTTATTTATTCTTTTGAAAAAGACGGCGTGCTCCTGGATGCCGACGACGACAGCACGGTAATACCGGAGATCAACGCCGCCTATTACCAGCAACTGAAGGCTAAGCAGAAGATATTCGCCGGCATGCTTCCGAAGATGGATAATGCCTTTGCTGCATTGAACAGCGGCGTCAACCGGGTGATAATCGGGAAGGCCGAGCACCTCTCACAATTGATCACCGGCTCTGCCGGAACGACAATCATAAAATGAAGAACGAAGATACATATGCTGTTCTGCGGGAGGAGGCGATCGACCTGCTCCGGGAACTCATCTCCGTTCCTTCCTTCAGCAAGGAAGAGGAGGGAACGGCCGCCATTCTCTGCCGTTTTCTCGCGAACAAGAATATCGAACATAGCAGGGCGGGGAATAATGTATATGCACTCAATGGAAAATATGATCCGGTGAAGCCTACCATCCTGTTGAACTCGCATCATGATACGGTAAAGCCCAACCCGCAGTACTCGAGAGACCCGTTTGCCGCCAGTATCGAGGAGGGCAAACTATATGGCCTCGGTAGTAATGATGCAGGCGGTTGCCTGGTCTCGCTCATTGCTGTGTTCCTGCACTTCTATCACCGGTCCGATCTCAAATACAATGTCATCATCGCGGCAACCGCAGAAGAGGAAATTTCTGGAGCCGGTGGAATCGAATACACATTGCCGCATCTTCCCCCGATCGATTGTGCCATCGTGGGAGAACCGACGCAGATGGAACTGGCCGTGGCCGAGCGCGGGCTTCTTGTGCTCGACTGCATCAGTCACGGCAAGGCCGGTCACGCGGCGCGAAACGAAGGCCAGAACGCCATATACAAAGCTCTTGCGGACATTGAATGGATAAGGGCATATGAATTCCCGAAGATATCGCCATTGTTAGGCCCCTCGAAGATGAGTGTGACGGTGATTGAAACGGAAAATAAGGCGCACAATGTGGTTCCTGCTATTTGTAAATTCGTGATCGATGCGAGGATAAATGAGCTGTACGATTTCGAGGAGGTCATTGCCATTCTTAAGCAAAATCTCGGGGCCGACGTCGTGGCGCGAAGCACGCGTCTCCGGTCCACATCCATCTCATTGGAACATCCGCTCGTGAAGGCAGGAACAGGTCTCGGTCGCAAATACTATGGCTCCCCTACTACCTCGGATAAGGCGCTCATGCCTTTCCCGGCATTGAAGATGGGGCCGGGCGATAGTGCGAGGAGTCATACCGCAGATGAGTTCGTTTATGTAAAGGAAATAAAAGAAGGGATCGAAATGTACATTCAGTTATTAAACCAGGTACTATGAAATTGTGGCAAAAAAACACTTCCTCGCTCGAAGCGGTCGAACAATTTACGGTCGGAAAGGATCGTGAAATGGACATGTACCTGGCGGCCTTCGATGTTCTCGGTTCGCTCGCGCATATACGCATGCTCGAATCGATCAACTTATTGAAGAAGGAGGAACTGCAACAACTGGAGGCCGAGCTTAGGAATAT
>DATHKS010000021.1:0-2736 GCA_035488975.1 Chitinophagaceae bacterium
AAACTATCCGGTACACAGCTATCGATCGACCTGTTGCTGAACTGGAAGGTACTCGTACCCACGTTGCTGGTACCGTTTGTGATTGGAATATTATCGGGACTATACCCGGCCATATTCATGTCTTCTTTCCAACCGGTGAAGGTATTGAAGGGGCTCTTCAAGGCGGGTGGTCTCAATATTTCTTTCCGCAAGGTGTTGGTGACATCGCAGTTTGCGATCTCGATCGTGCTCATCATCTGCACGGCGGTCGTGTTCCGGCAAATGGACTATATGCAATCGAAGTCGCTGGGTTATGATAAGGAGCATATTGTGACCCTGCCATTTTACAGCGAATTGAATAACCGTTTCGATGCTTTTCGCAACGATCTGCTTGCGAGTACGGCTATCAGGAACGCGGGAAGGTCGTCACGCATCCCGACGGGCCGGCTATTGGATGCCATGGGTTCGAGAATGATGCAGAATGACACGATGGCGCCCGTGATGACGGATATTAAGTTCGTAATGGCGGACAAGGACTTCATGCCGACGTATGGGATCAAGACGGCGGCGGGAAGGGAATTCTCCCGTGAATTTTCTACCGATACTTCTTCCTATATCATAAACGAGGCGGCGGTAAACGCCCTGGGATTCAAAAGTAATGAGAGCGTGATCGGTAAGGATTTCGGTTATGGCTCACGCAATGGCAAGATCATCGGCGTGATGCGGGACTTTCATTTTGAATCGCTGCACCAGAAGATCGTTCCGCTGGTACTGTTGCTGCCGGTCACTGATAATTTCAATCGCATTTCTATAAAGATATCCGGCTCGGATATTCCCGGCGCTCTCGCACAGATCGAAAAGGTATGGAAGAGATTCCTGCCTGAGATCCCTTATGAATATACCTTCCTGGATGAGAACTTCTCCAAACTCTATGAATCGGAAAAACAACAACGATCCATTTTCAGTACTTTTTCCGGTCTCGCCATCTTCATCGCCTGCCTTGGCCTCTTTGGCCTGTCGGCCTTCTCTATCTCGCAACGCGTAAAGGAGATCGGGATCCGGAAGGTGCTTGGCGCGAAGGTGAGTACGATCGTTATGTTGCTATCCAAGGATTTCCTCAAGCTGGTGGTGCTTGCGGCAGTGATCGCGTTCCCTGCGGCCTGGTTCATTATGAACAGGTGGCTGCAGGATTTTGCTTACCGTACTACTATACCGTGGTGGATGTTTGTTCTCGCAGGTATTATTGCGGCATTTATTGCGATAGTAACGATCAGTTTCCAGGCGGTGAAGGCGGCAGTGGCGAATCCGGTGAAATCCCTTCGAACGGAGTAAGCGACGTGAATCGTGAATCGTCAATCGTCAATCGTGAATAGCGACAGTATATAGGATGCATATTATATAATCACACTAACAGGAAGCTGATAAGTGAGTGTTCAATTCACGATTGACGACTCACTATTCACGTCTCAATTTGAGTTATGATTAGAAACTACTTAATTATTGCCTTGAGGAATTTATTGAGAAATAAGGTCCTCTCCTTTATCAACATCACGGGCCTGAGCATTGGGCTCGCCTGTTGCCTGTTGATATTCCTATATACGAAGGACGAGTTAAGCTATGATCGTTTCCATGCTAAGGGCGATCAGCTATACCGCATCACCTGCCAGATAAAGGAAAAGGAGGGTGATGTGAGGAAATTTGGTATTGGCGGGCAGACCCAGGCGCCGTCCTTTAAGGCCGCCATTCCCGAGATAAAGGAATTCGTGCGGGTGCAGGAAAGGGATTTCACCATAAAGAGAGGCAACGAGACCTTCGAGGATAAGGCGAGTTGGGTAGACAATAATTTCTTTTCCGTATTCTCTTTTCCATTGATAACCGGAGACCCGAAGTCTGTTTTGTCCGGCATGAATTCTATTGTGCTCACGGACGAGTCGGCCATCAAGTATTTCGGAACGAAGGATGCGGTTGGAAAGACACTGGAGCTGGAAATAGGGGATAAATTCGAGCCATTCATAGTTTCGGGTATCGCCAGGAGATCGCCGGAAAACTCCAGTATCAAGTTCAAGATGCTCTTACCATTTTCTTACCTGGAGGAACACGATAAGGATGAGGGCTGGATGTTCCTCTCTTACCCGAGCTACCTGGTAATGGATGCTCACGTGAACCAGCAGGCCGTTGCAGCCAAGATGAAACAGGTGTACCAAACGAAGGCGAAGGACCAGATCATCGATGAGCACAAACACGGTGGCGATGCGGTATTTACCTGGGGCGTTCAGCCTCTCAGGGAGGTTCACCTCGATACCACCGTCCTCTATACCGATAACGGAAGCGACCCTATCTACTCGTATATATTAAGTGGTATCGCGATCTTCATCCTGTTGATCGCCTGCATAAACTTCATCAACCTCACCGTCGCTCAATCGTTGAAACGAAGCAAGGAGATAGGCATCCGCAAGGTGATCGGTGGACAGCGCAAGCAATTGATGAAGCAATTTCTTGGGGAATCCTTCCTGCTTTGCTTTATCGCATTTCTTTTTGCGATCGTATTGGCGGAACTGGTATTGCCCGTGTTCAATCAACTATCGAATAAGCGTCTCAGTCTCGATTACCTCATCGATACGAAACTGGTGCTTTGCTTCATCGGGCTTTTCCTGGTCACCGGTTTCATCGCGGGGTTCTATCCTGCACTGGTGCTCTCCGGCTTCGACCCGGTGAAGACCTTATACAACCGCAGCCGGTTCACCGGGAAGAATTACC
>DATHKS010000022.1:0-5159 GCA_035488975.1 Chitinophagaceae bacterium
AGAAGGCCAGGGCATAGAAAATATAGATCTGGCCCCGCTCCACATGCAATAGCCAGACGTCGGTACTCAGGAACCCAACGATCAATATCGCAATGGGAAGGAGCCTGGATGGGCCGTTGTATCTCCGCAGCAAAAGAAAGATAACGGCGGTGGCGGCCATGAGCTGGAGAAATGTCCAGGCCAGCCGCTGGGCCGGGTAGGCGATCTTCGTCATGGGAAAGATGACATAGAGGACAGCAGGTGTTACAACATTGCCGTTTACAAGCCTCTTGGGATTGTCGCCCGGATTCAGCAAAAGCTCGCCATCCGCCGGTCGCCATTTAAAAAAATAAGGCGAATAGCCGGTCGCCAGGAGACGTGAACCGACAACGCGTATACGAAGATCGATACCGCCATCCTTGCTGGAATAATAGAAAGACTTGGATATCGTCAGCAAGGAGAAAAAGGCAAGCAGCAAGATGACCAGGTATCGTGAATTTTTTTGCAAGTCGGGCAATTGGTATCAAATATAAATGGAATAACAGAATACGACAGGGGCATTATTCCTGGTAATCCTGATCTGTATTGATCTCCCAGATATTTTTCTTATCGGTTGTGTGGGTGATTATATTATTCACCGCCATCATGGCCGTCAGCATGGAATGGTCCGCATTATTGTATTTGTGCATGCCGTTGCGGCCAACCAGGAAGAGATTCTCCAGGCGGTCGACATAATCGCGGATGACGTGGAATTGCTCATAGGTGCCGAAGTAAGCGGGATAGGTCTTCTCCATGCGGATCACGGTATGGTCGAGTATATCTTTCTTATCGATGAGGTTGATCTGGCTCAACTCTTCGGTTGCCGCTGACGCGATCTGTTCATCGGTCATTTCCCAGAATGCATCGCCCTTGCTGCAGAAATATTCCAGACCCAGCCAGACCGTTTCAGGATCTTTCACCAGGTGTGGGCTCCAATTGTTGAATATCTGCAGCCGGCCGAGTTTTACTTCCTTCTCCTGGATATATATCCAGTTGTCCTTGATCAGACGGCCGTGGTCAGTCTGCTGCAGCTTCTTCACCAGTAAGCCGACCGTAATGAAATCCCGGTACTGCAATCCGCGGGCGATCTTCGCTACCTGCTCCGGCACCGTTTCTCCCATACCGGCGATGAGCTCCTTCACGGGCATTGTCGAGAAGAAGAAATCACCCGTATATCTCTTACTGGCCGTTCCATTATCGCTTACGTCCACACAGACGATCCTGTTGCCGTCGATACCGATATGGGTCACGTCCTGGTTATAATGGATCTCGCCCCCTTTGGCGACGACAATAGCCGCCACTTCTTCCCAGAGTTGACCGGGCCCATATTTCGGATAAAGGAATTTTTGTATCAATGTAGTCGCGGTATCCTTTTGTGCAAGTCCTTCTTTTTTCCGGAATGGCCATTTTCTCCGAAGGCTATGTATCACGGCCTTGGTGACGGACAACTCCTTTATCCGCTGCGCACCCCATGCGGCGGGTATCGCATTGCAGGGCAGCCCCCATACTTTTTCCGTATAATCCTTAAAGAAAGTATGGTATAGATTCTTTCCAAAACGATTGATGAAGAAATCTTCCAATGTCTTCTCCTTCCGTCGCGGAAATAGTTTACTACGCATATAGGATAGAAAAATAAGACCAATCTTTGTTAGGCCGAGTTTTCGTACCGTATCCATCGAAAGTGTGACCGGGTAGGAGAAGAATTTCTTCAGGTAATAGATCCGGGAGACGCGGTCGCGGACGAGCATGATCTTTTCCTCATCGCCCGTTGCGGAAGCATAGGAAGAAGCGGCAATCTTCTTTTCCTGGTTATGATATCCCAGCGTTACGGAAGCGTCTGCGTTCTTATCGAGCGAAAGGATATTGAGCCACCAGGCCATAACGATATCCGATTTGGAAAAGAAACGATGACCACCTATGTCCATGCGGTTGCCCTTGTAGTTGACGGTCTTGGAGAGCCCTCCTGTATCGCCCGTCTTCTCCAGGATGATGGGCCTGATATCCGTTTTATGAAGTAATTCATAGGCGGCGGTCAGACCTGCAGGTCCCGCCCCGATTATGATAGCCGTTTTTGCCATTTAATTTTGTAAGACGCTAAATGGAGAAAAGATAAGGCATTAATTTCTCACCGGCTTTCCGCTCTTCAATACACTTTGAATTCTCTCCAGCGTCTTCTTCTCACCGCAAAGCGAAAGGAACGCCTCCCGTTCGAGATCGAGGAGATATTGTTCGGCCACGAGTGAAGGTTCGCTAAGATCTCCGCCGCACATTACGTACGCCAGTTTTTTTGCTACCACTACATCATGATCCGTTGCATAATTTCCGCGCCACATTCCATTGATGCCGGCGTACAGTGCACCCAATGCCGACCTGCCCAATACCTTGACATCCTTCCGTTGTACCGGCATCGTATAACCGCTTTCCGCAAATTCGATCACCGATCTCTTCGCCTCTGCTATCCTGCGTCCCTGGTTGATCACGATCTCATCGAGGCCCTTGCGATAGACACCGAGATCGAAGCCTTCCTGTGCGGATGTTGCCACCTTCGCCGTGGCTATCGAGAGGAACCGGTTCTTCAGCGTAATGGTTTCCGGTTCATCCTGGTGCATTTCGTCACCGGCACGCAAGGTGAATTCCTTGGTGCCGCCGCCGCCGGGTATTAATCCAACTCCCAATTCAACGAGGCCGGTATAGGTCTCGGCTGCCGCACAGACCTTATCAGAATGAAGACTCAACTCACACGCGCCTCCCAGCGCCAGGCCATGCGGCGCTACCACCACCGGAACGGATGAATACCGCGCACGCATCATTGTATTCTGAAATAAACGGATGGCCATATCGAGTTCATCGTATTCCTGATCGATCGCGAGCATGAAGATCATACCTACATTGGCGCCTGCGGAAAAATTAGGCCCCTCGTTGGCGATCACCAATCCCCTATAGTCCTTCTCGGCTTTATCGATCGCCGTTTGTATTCCAGACAACACATCTCCGCCGATGCTGCCCATCTTGGTAAACCATTGCAGGCCGAGCACGTCGTCGCCAAGATTGTACAGGCGGCAGCTTCCATTCTTCCATTCCAGTTTATCCGTGAAATTGCTCATCACGATGAATGCCTCACCGCCGGGTAAAGGTTTATATGTTTTAGAGAGCTGGTCATAACTATATTTCTTCCCCTTCTCGATCTTGTAGAACGAAGCGTTACCCGCATCGAGCATTTCCTGCACCCATGGAGCGATCTTGTATCCTTCGCCTTGCATGGCCTTCACCATCTTCGCTACTCCTAATACATCCCAACTCTCGAAGGCGCCGATCTCCCAGCCGAAGCCGGCCATCATGGCATCGTCCACGCGGTATAATTCATCCGTTATCTCAGGTATGCGGAAGGAGATATAGGAGAAGAGACCATAGTGGAAATGCCGGTAGAATTCGCCTGCTTTATCCGGTGCGGCCACCAGCATCTTCAGCCGTTGGTTAAGGTCATCAACTGGCTTGGCTGCTTCGAGCGAACCGAATTTCGGTTTCACCCTGGGGCCATACTCCGAAGTCTTGAGATCGAGCGTGAGTATTTCTTTTTCACCAGCCGCGCCCTTTGTCTTCTTGAAGAAACCCTGGCCGGTCTTATCGCCGAGCCAGTTGTTCTCTACCATCTTATTCAACCACGCGGGTATAATGAATTTTTCCTTTGCCTCATCGTTGGGACAGTTATCATGAACACCCTTTGCCACTTTCACCAGGGTATCTATTCCTACTACATCGGCGGTCCGGAATGTCGCCGACTTCGGTCGGCCTATTATTGGACCGGTCAATGCATCCACTTCATCTATCGTGAGGCTCAGCTTATCCAGCAGTCCGAATATCGACATGATGCCGAATACGCCGATGCGGTTAGCGATGAAGGCCGGCGTGTCCTTGCAGAGTACCGTGGTCTTGCCGAGGATCAGGTCGCCGTAATGTAGGAGAAAATCGATCACCTCCGGATCGGTATCCCTGGTGGGAATGATCTCCAGCAGTCGCAGATAGCGCGGTGGATTGAAGAAATGCGTACCACAGAAGTTCTTTCGGAAGTCATCGCTCCTGCCTTCTGCCATCAGGTGAATGGGAATGCCGGATGTATTGGAAGTTATCAGTGTACCCCGCTTCCGGAACTGCTCCACCTTATCGTAAATGATCTTCTTGATATCGAGCCGCTCTACTACTACCTCTATTATCCAGTCGTACCCCACGATCTCCTTCATGTTATCATCGAAATTGCCGGTGCTGATCTTCTTTATCGCATCCTTCGAATAGACGGGGGAGGGGTTGCTCTTGATGGCGGCCGTGAGGGCATCGTTGACCAGTTTATTCCGCTCGGCGGGCTTGGTGCTCTCCGTTGCTTCCTTGGGTACCATATCGAGGAGGAGTACCTGCAAACCGACGCCTGCAAAATGACAGGCAATCCGCGAACCCATTACGCCACTTCCCAAGACGGCTACTTTCCTGATCGTACGTTTCATATAAAATATTTAAGAGGAACCCAATGAAAACAGGGCGGGTAAAAATTAGTTAGTTAAACAACTATTTCCGGAATCGAAGATAAGTTTTTTTGAAATATGGAAGGGAATTCACACTCATCTATAAGTTGGTATCCATTCCCGGAAGTGCGGTGCCGGGCATGAGTTCCTTCCGATGCCTCTTGATCTGCTTCTTATTATTCTTCACACCAATACTATTGGCAAAACCGCTCAACGCTATCTTCACGAGGTAATTGATGGAAGACCGGTCCAGCAACCGTTTGAAGTACACAGTTCCCTCGCGGTCCGTATTCTTATTCTTGATCAGCGTATTGGCGAAGAACGTCATTACGCCACCCATGAATGATTTCTTTTTCTCATCATTCTTCCCCGACACCTTCACCTTCAGATCGTGATAGAGAAAATTCATCTTTCCAAATGCAAAGTATTCCGCTCCCACCACCCGCATGTTCATCGAGTCGAGACGGCCCGAGCGGAGTTCAATCGATACGAGCGGTTTCAATACGGGGTTCAATACGGTAAGGTCCGCCGGTCCCATTTGACCGGTCACGGTGAAGCCGCCGTGACTATCCGAATAGGATTGACGGAACCTGAGCTTTGTCGGGATCTCATTCTGCAATATGCCTG
>DATHKS010000023.1:0-4031 GCA_035488975.1 Chitinophagaceae bacterium
GGTTCTCCGCGAATGGTGGGATCAGCACCAAGCTGCGCCTGCTCTCGTTGGAAGGCGTCGATGGGAAGCCCGCGCGTCCGCGGCTCGATCGCGAGGGGACGTTCGGTTTCGACCCGACGGTCGCCGTCGCTCACTTGCGCAAGAGCGATGCCGCCCTCGGCCGCATCATCGATCGAGTGGGGCCCTTCGAGATGCGCCTCAAACACGCCTCGAGCCTCTTCGCAGCGCTCGCCGAAGCGATCGTTTATCAGCAGCTCTCGGGTAAAGCCGCCGCGACGATCTTCGGGCGCGTCTGCGCTCTGTTCCCGAGTGCGCCCGCCGGCGTGACGGCACGACAGATCCTGAGCGTATCGGACGAAAACTTGCGCGCTGCCGGCCTCTCACGGAGCAAGCTGCTGGCGTTGCAAGACTTGGCAGAACGCTCCGAAGCCGGCGAAATCCCGACGCTCGTTCAGATTCAGCGCTGGAGCGACGATGAGATCGTCGAACGGTTGAGCGAAGTGCGGGGCATCGGTCGCTGGACGGTCGAAATGCTCCTCATGTTTGCGCTTTCCCGCGAAGATGTATTCGCGATAGACGACCTGGGCATACAGAATGCGATGATCAAATTGTATAAACTCGACAGGGAAGACAAGAAAAAATTCCGGGAGGATATGCTTCGTATCTCGAATAAGTGGAGTCCATACCGGACGTATGCATGTAAGTACCTGTGGGAATGGAAGGACAATAGTCCTACGATTTGATCTTGCGGTTTATTTAAAAGTCAAAAGTAAAAATTCAAAAGTCAAAAGGGTGTCCGTGTACAGGAATATCGTTGTGCACTTCGCGGGTTAAAATTAGAGCCCCTACAGCAAATAAAGTCTTTCCTGGTAGCACGACTTTTTGAATTTTTACTTTTTACTTTTGAATTTCTTCGGTGGTTCAATCAACGACAACAACACCTTTCATCTTCTTCAACCATGCTTCGCTCACCGAGGCCCCGAGGCCCGGTGTTTTTGGAACGGTGATCACTCCATTTTTTTCATACACCATGCCATCCGTCACAGGGTCTTCGGAGAACATTAGGGAGGTATCGAAGTCATAGTGTTCGATGATGGGACTACACAATGCAAAATGAGCAAAGGCTGTCATGGCCAGTCGCGATTCCATGAACGCTCCAACCTGTAGATGAATATCCGCTTTCTCCGCCAGGCTTACCATCTTCAATGCGGTGAGTATACCGCCGGATTTTCCCAACTTGATATTCATATAATCGCAGGCGCCCAATTGGATCAGCCGGGCTGCATCGTGGTCGTCTCCACAACTCTCATCACTCATTATCGGGATCGGGCTTTCCTTTCGTATGCGCGGCAACTCCATGAATGCCCAGCGGGGCACGGGCTCTTCGCAATGCTGGATATCTAATGGCGCTAGCGCCTTCAGCGTCCGGATGGCTTCTTCCACTTCCCATCCCTGGTTGGCATCGATGCGGAGAGGTATTTGATTTCCTACCGCTTCTCTTATGGCCTTCATGCGTAGTACATCCGTCGCGCCATCCTTCCCCAGTTTGACCTTGATCGCCGGGTAGCCTTCCTCTTTTATCATGATGGCAGCGGCGGCCATCGATGCAGGATCGCCGATGCTTACGGTATAATCGGTCACGATCTGCTTTGCAGGATCACCACCGAGGAACTCGTACAGGGGAACACCGGCATGTTGCGCGGCGATATCATACATCGCCATGTCGAAGGCGCTCTTGATGCTGTTGTTGCCATAAATGATCTTATGCAATGCCTCCATGTTGTCGGCAATGCGTAAAGGGTCTCTTCCCTTCAGCGCCTCTGCAAAATACTTTCCCACCACCATGCAGGTGTCGGCGCTCTCCCCGTTGATACTAAGAAACGGACTGCATTCTCCATAGCCGGTATGGCCTTCATTTGTTCTGATGATGACCAATACATTCTCGGCATTGTAGATCGGCCCGAGAGATATGACAAAGGGCTCCTTGAGCGGGATAAATAATTTATATAGTTCGATCCGTTCGATGGTCAGTTTGCCAGCCATGATAGTAGAATAATAGGTCACTTAAAATAATATCCTGAAGCCAAGATTCAATAGCGCCGCAAGGGGCGCATCCTTATTGACGAATAAATAATTACTCGGGTAGCCACTGCTGGGGATGAATACTTTTCCCTCCAGGTACATGAATACATCGCCGCCGACGGGTTTTTCAATGCCTAATCCCACATCGAATGTCAATCGTTTGAAATTGGCTTTTCCCGGTAGTACGGGTAACAGGTAGGAACTGGTATCGAGAATTGCGGAATGTGTATTCTCAATGCGTCCCAATAGTAATCCCAGCCCGGCCATTCCATAGACATTGAGATTCTCCTCTGCATCGCTTGCGCCTATAAAATAGTGTTTCCATCCAAATGAGATCTGTTTGAAGGAAAGTTTGGCCCTATTGATAAAGTCGACCTGTTGTGGGGTGACAATGGCAGATTTGGCCGTACCAACAAGATCATTCTTAAATTTTCCATTGGTATAATAGCAGAGCCAGGCATAGACGCCATCCGTTGGGGTTAAATGAAAGTGTGCGGCGACTGTCTGGCCGATCGCCCAGTATTTTTGATCCTTACGCAGACTGCGCTGAACGCTGAAGTCCGTGGCGAGACTGAAACGTGTCTGCTGCGCAAATGCCGCAAGCCCATCGAGTAAAATGAAGAGAAGAAGAAATATTTTAAACCGGGGCTTCAAGCTGTTTTTAAGTTATTTGTTGGACCACAAAGAAATTCAAAATTCAAAAGTAAAAATTCAAAAAGGCGTGCTACCAGGAAAGACTTTAATTGCTGTACAGACTCCAATTTTAAGCCACTCCAAAGGGGTTCTTTGAACAAAGATATTCCTATGCAAGGACACCCTTTTTACTTTTGACTTTCTAACCACGGCGAACACTAAGGATGCACAAGGAACACAAGATCTTCTCATAGCACGATCATTGGCACATTGTCAAATTATCAAATTGCCAAATTGCTCTCACTTCCTCAACTCCAGCTCCTTAACAATCTGTGGCGCACCACCGAGCTTATCTATGCACCAAAGCACATAGCGTATGTCCACGTTAATAGTGCGATTCAGGTCCTTGTCGAAGGCCAGCTTATGACTTAACGCTTCGTAGTTGCCATCGAAGGCGAGACCGATGAGTTCGCCTTTGCCATTGATGACCGGAGATCCGGAATTACCACCCGTGATATCGTTCGTGGTAATAAAACAGGTGACAAGGTCTTTACGTACCGGATCGATATACTGACCGAAATCCTTCTTCTTCAATAATTCGATCTGCCGGGCGGGAAGATCGAATTCATAGTCGCCCTTGATATATTTTTCCAGCAGTCCCTTCGAGGTCGTAACATAGTCATAGGAAACGGCATCGCGCGGATGATAGGCCTTCACGGCCCCATAGCTCACCCGCATGGTGAACGTGGCATCGGGATACATCTTCTTCGCTTTTACGGTATCCATCTCCATGATGCCTTTAAGGTAGAGTCTTCCGTTGTCTGCATTCCTCGTGGAAAATTGCATGTAATAGGGCGCGTATTTGCTATTGAAGTTGGTCAGGAATGCGCTTGCATATGCGAAGGCGGGATCATTCTGCAATTGCAATGCATCGGGATTCGCAATGAACGCATTCCATCTCGCATCATCGAAGATGAATGTTTTGCTGAATATCTCCGCCGCGTATTTCTTATAGGTGTTCTCGTCATCGAGCGGGCCATATGTATTTTTCAGGTTGCCATAGAACCCTACCGGCTGCTGGTCTTTCGGGACGTCCTGGTAGAACATCATGGTTATGGCGCCCACGATGTTTTGATCAGAGATCTTATTTTCGTCCTTGAGAAAGCGGGTACGATATTCATTCGCATTGTCGATCTGCTTCTTCAGGTCGGCCTTGGCTACGCCGGTCTTCACCAGCGCGGTCTCCAGCTGGGTCATCATTCCCGCGAAGGCGATAAGGGGTGAACCGAGAATTCCTTCATTGATGTACATGCGGT
>DATHKS010000024.1:0-2599 GCA_035488975.1 Chitinophagaceae bacterium
AATATTAGCTAATATGGGATGTCAACCGGTTGACACCTGGTTGACATCCCGAAAAATATTTCCACCGAACTCCAAAGAGGTATGATTTTTGCCAACTATTCGGCTTTACCAACTTAGTTCGAAAAACCTTTTAAAGCAGCATATCCGGCTGCTTTATTTTTTTATACCCTTCCCTTACTTATTTCCTCTACAACGGCCGGATCCAGCAGAGTTGTTATGTCGCCGAGGTTACTGGTCTCACCCTCCGCTATCTTCCTCAATATCCTCCTCATGATCTTCCCGCTTCTCGTCTTTGGTAATCCCTTTACGAATTGGATCTTGTCAGGCTTGGCAATGGGACCAATGATCCTCGAAACAGTGGCCAGTACACCTTTCCTGTTCAGTTCGCTGTCCGCCTGGTTGCCGTTATATATTACATAAGCATATATCCCCTGTCCCTTGATATCATGCGGATAGCCGACCACCGCGCTCTCGACAACACCCGTGTGCATGTTGATCGCATTTTCCACTTCCGCCGTTCCTATACGATGCCCGCTCACATTCAACACATCGTCTACACGGCCGGTGATGCGATAGAAACCATCATCGTCCTTCATCGCGCCATCTCCCGTAAAATAAAGATCGGGGTAGGTGGCAAAGTAATTCGTCCGGCATCGCTCATGATCTCCATAAGTGGTACGCAGTATCGCCGGCCATGGAGCTTTTATACAAAGATTGCCTTTCAAAAGACCATGCTCATCCTTTTCAGTGACCTCCTTTCCACCCTCATCTACCAACACCGGTTGCACGCCCGGCAGTGGGAGCGTTGCCCAGCCTGGCCGGGACGGTGTGATCCCCGCAATGTTCGATATCAACATACCTCCCGTTTCCGTTTGCCACCATGTATCGACAATGGGACATCTCTTCTTTCCTATATGTTCGTTGTACCAATGCCAGGCTTCTTCGTTGATGGGTTCACCCACCGTGCCTAACACCTCGAGCGAGGAGAGGTCCTTGCCCTTGACCGGATCGAGACCGAAGCCCATAAGACTCCTGATGGCTGTGGGAGCGGTATAAAGAATATTGACCTTGTGCTTGTCGACAATATCCCAAAACCTTCCTGCATCGGGAAACGTAGGTATGCCTTCGAACATCAGCGAGGTGGCGCCCGCACTCAGTGGGCCGTACACGATATAGCTATGCCCGGTGATCCAGCCGATATCAGCCGTACAGAAATGAATTTGCCCCGGCTTGTATTGGAAAACATTTACAAAGGTGTAATTGGTCCATACCATATATCCGCCGCTGCTATGTACCACACCCTTCGGCTTCCCCGTACTTCCGGATGTATATAAAATGAATAGTGGATCCTCGGCATCCATTTCTTCCGCTGCGCCCCATCCATCACTCCCGTTTGCTGTTTCAGATACACGCAGCATCTCGTCTTCCCACCACACATCGCGGTCCTTGAGCATGGAGACCGGGGTTTGGGTGCGCTTGTACACGATCACCCTCTTCACCGTTTTATTACCTATCAATGCATCATCTATCACCGACTTCAATGATATATCCTTCGGTCCGCGGAATGCGCCGTCGCATGTAATGATGAAATACGCCTTTGCATCTTCAAGCCTATCCGCAATACTCTGTGCCGAGAACCCGCCGAAGATGACGGAATGAATGGCACCGATCCTTGCACAGCCCAATACGGCGATCGACAGCTCCGGTACCATGCCCATGTAGATACAGACCCGGTCGCCCTTCTTCACCCCATTATTCTTCAGCACTTGTGCAAACTGGCAGACCTTCTCATGAAGTTCGTTATAGCTAATGACGCGATGCTGCTCGGAAGGATCATTCGGTTCCCATACGATCGCTGGAGTATCCCCCAATGTGGCCAGGTGACGGTCGAGGCAATTCTCCGTAATATTCAATTTGCCTCCATCGAACCATTTAATGGAGGGCTCCCGGAAATTCCATTCCAATACTTTCCCCCATTTCTTTCTCCAGGTAAAATGTTCTGCTATGCGGCCCCAGAAGCCTTCGGGGTCCTCCACGCTTTCGCGATAGGCCTCCCTATAGGCATCAAAACTTTTTATCTGGTAAGGATATGACATCGACGAACGCTTGAGGTGATTGGAATATCGAGTGGTAAATTTAAATTGATGTTGCCGAATATCGCTTAAAAAATGCGATAACATTTTCAGGATGATGGTTTATCTTTCATGCACACTCAGCCATATGACCCAAACTTCAACAAAGGGAATTCGCAAGGTAATCGCCGCCTCTTCTGTCGGTACGCTCATCGAGTGGTACGATTTTTACATTTTCGGGATGCTTGCCAAGACCATCAGCACACAATTCTTTCCCGAGGGAAATGCAACGGCCGCCCTGCTGAGCACATTGGCCATCTTCGCAGCGGGCTTCATTGTCCGGCCGTTCGGCGCATTGGTCTTCGGCCGTCTGGGAGATCTCATCGGGCGCAAATACACTTTCCTGCTAACATTGGTATTGATGGGAGGTTCCACTTTTCTCATTGGCCTGGTGCCTGGGTATAAGACCATCGGCATAGCGGCGCCCTTGCTCGTATTGCTACTGCGCCTGGTACAGGGGCTTGCTC
>DATHKS010000025.1:0-3662 GCA_035488975.1 Chitinophagaceae bacterium
GCCTCGACGGTGAAGATGCCACTCGCCTTTCTCGCTCTCGAAAAATTGAACGAGCAACGGGTAGAGGGTGTCGATAAGTACACGCCCATGCTAACGGACAGCGCCTATGGCGGTCAGTCGGCCGTAACCGCGGATACGACCTCACGCGATGGCCTGCCCTCCATTGCACATTACATAAGAAAGATCTTCCTGGTAAGCGATAACGATTCCTATAACCGCCTCTACGAGTTCCTCGGACAGCAATACATCAATGAACGCCTTTGGAAGAAGGGTTACAAGGATACCCGGATCACGCGGCGCTTCGTTTCCATGGACGAGGACCAGAACAGGCACACGAACCCGCTCCGGTTTAAGAAGAGCGATGGCAGTTTCTATTTTCAACCCCCCGCCATCAGCACAGTGAAATTCGATTTCTCCAAACAGGTCCTCATGGGCAATGCTCATTACGACCGCAATGAGAAGCTTGTTGATTCGCCCATGGACTTCACCAAACACAATAATGTCCCGCTTCAGGATCTGCAGCAGATACTTCGCTCCGTTCTTTTCCCGGCCTCCGTACCAGCCGCTCGCCGATTTAACCTGCAGAAGGACGACTATGATTTTCTCTATCGATATATGTCGGAGCTTCCTTCGGAGAGCCGGTATCCCCGTTACGATACAAGCGAATACTTCGACAGCTACACGAAGTTCTTCCTGTTTAAATCCGGCAAGGGCAAGATCCCCCCGAATATCAGGGTGTTCAATAAGCCCGGCTGGTCGTATGGGTTTCTTACCGACGTAGCCTATATCGTCGACTTCGAACACAATGTGGAATTCATGCTCAGTGGCGTTATCTACGTCAACAGCGACGGTGTTCTGAACGATGACAAGTATGAATATGATCAGATCGGCTATCCTTTCTTCAAAGAAGTGGGAGAGATCGTTTATCGATACGAATTGGAACGAACCCGCGCAGTGAGGCCCGACCTGTCGCGCTTCCGCCTATCGTACAAAGATTAACTCAAATAATTGCCCGCATGAATAGAAAAGGTTTATTCCTTTTACTCATCATCTCATCGATCATGATTATGGCGAAGAGCCAACATGGTAAAGGGGATAATGAGCTCGCCTGGATTCGCATTAATCAACTGGGCTATACGCCTGGCGGTATAAAGGCGGCCGTATGGTGTGGTAAAGAGGGTGCCAGTCTGATTGGCTGGAAACTTGTTGATGCAGCTACGGGTAAAACCGTTGTTTGGGGTAAGCCGGGAAAGGACTTTGGTGTGTACGGCCCCTTCGCACATACCCATCGTTTTGAATTTTCATCCTGGCGGGAACCCGGTCGCTATTATCTTCAATCGGGCGACACAAAATCTCCCGAGTTTACCATTGGGAACGATGTCTACAAAGGAGCCGCCGATTTCTGCCTGCGCTACATGCGGCAACAACGATCCGGTTTCAATCCTTTCCTGAAAGATAGTTGTCACACACGCGATGGTTATTCCATGTATGGTGCGGCAGCGGGTTTGAAGGACAGTACCTATATCGATGTTAGCGGAGGCTGGCATGATGCCACCGATTACCTGCAATACGTGACCACTTCCGCCAACGCCGCTTATCACCTGCTCATGGCCTACCGCGATTTCCCTGCGGTCTTCGGCGATACGAAACAGGCGAACGGTCTCGATGGAACCAACAAAGTGCCGGATGTATTGGACGAAGCGAGATGGGGCATCGATTGGTTATTGAAGATGCATCCTAAGGATAATTGGATGTTCAATCAGTTGGCCGATGACCGCGATCATATCAGCATGCGTTTACCGGGCCGCGATACTCAATATGGAAAGGGCAGCGAACGTCCTGTCTATTTCATCACAGGCGAACCACAGGGGTTAGGAAAATATAAGAACAGGACTATGGGCACTTCATCCACGGCGGCGAAGGTGAGCAGCGTATTCTTCCTCGGCAGCCAGTTATTTGAAAAGGCTGATGCTCACTATAGTCAGACACTCCTCCCAAAGGCCTGGAGCGCGATGAAGTATTCGGAAAAGAAGAAAGGTGTTACGCAAACAGCTCCCATGAAAGCTCCCTATTTTTATGAGGAAGATAACTGGACCGACGACATGGAGCTGGAATTTGCCGCCTCTGCCGGCATTTCGGATCCGGCACATGCATCTCCCGGTAACAGGATCGATACCGCTTACTATTATGCCGCGCAGGAAACGGTGACGCCATGGTTGGGTAAGGATACGGCCCGTCACTATCAATGGTATCCATTCATCAATCTCGGTCACCGCGAACTAGCGAGAGTATTGGCCGATAAACGGGTTGGTAAGAATGAGCCGCGGTATGAAAGCATAAGGAAACAGCTGATCGCATGGTATAGGGAAGGCATCGAAAGAGTATGGCAAAAAGCCGGTGCCAATGCCTTCTATCGCGGGATACCTTTTATCTGGTGCAGCAATAACCTGACGGTCTCTTTCGCCATCCAGTGTCATTGGTACAAGGAGCTAAGTGGTGACAGTGATTTTGATGAACTCGAGCAGGCGAATATCGATTGGCTCTTCGGATGTAATCCCTGGGGCACCGGCATGGTCTATGGCCTGCCCGCCTGGGGAGACACACCGGCCGACCCGCATTCCTCGCTAAGCCGTCTTAAGAAATACCCGATCGATGGAGGGTTGGTAGACGGACCCGTCTATACGAATATCTATAATAGCCTGTTGGGTGTCACGCTCAATGAGCCCGATGAATATGCAGCCTTCCAGAGTGGATTGGCCGTGTACCACGACGATGTCGGCGACTTCAGCACCAATGAGCCCACTATGGACGGCACCGCTTCGCTGGTATATCTCCTGGCCGCAAAAGAGGCGGAAAGCCGAAGCCCTGCCGGCAACACCGGCTTCACATACGATCACGGCGCGATCGTCCGTGGCGATACCACAAAAAGAGAACTGGCGCTCGTCTTTACCGGGGATGGCTTTGCCGATGGTGCGAATTCCATCACTGCAACATTGGATAGGCAAAATGTAAAGGCATCGTTTTTTCTCACCGGAAATTTCTATCGGAATGCGGACTTTAAGAAATTGATCTCGGGACTGAAGGCAAAGGGTCATTACCTGGGCCCGCATTCGGACAAGCACTTGTTGTATTGCGACTGGACCAGGAGGGACAGCCTGTTGATAAGCCGGTCCGTATTCCGGAACGATCTCCTGGCAAATTACGGGGAGATGGCTAAGGCCGGAATAAGGAAGGAACAGGCGCTGTGGTTTCTGCCGCCCTATGAATGGTACAACGACAGTATTGCGTCGTGGACGGGCCAACTCGGTATTCAATTGATCAATTTTTCGCCGGGAACCCGGGCGAATGCCGATTATTCCTGGCGGGAATTGAAGAATTACCAGTCATCGGATGATATCTATCATTCCATCATGGAATATGAGAGTAAAGAGCCATCCGGCTTAAATGGCTTCGTATTATTACTACATATAGGAACGGACCCGCGACGAAAGGACAAATTCTACGGGCGGCTCAACGAACTAATCAGTTATATCAAGAGAAAGGGGTACCGTTTCCGGACTGTCGATCAATTGTTAAGGATTAATTAAACTAATTTCCTACCACAACAACCTCATCGCGCAAAAAGCCGGACGAAAACCTTCTCATAAGGCCCAATTCCTTAT
>DATHKS010000026.1:0-3248 GCA_035488975.1 Chitinophagaceae bacterium
CATCGGTGATATTGTAGATATAGACGGGATGCGAGACGGTCTTTCCTTTTTTCACATGAATGAACAGGCCATCATGGATGAAGGCAGTATTGAGTGCATTGATCCCATCTCCGAGATACTTTGCACTATGCCCGAGATGTGTTCCGACGATCTCGCTGTATTCATTGCGTGCGGCCTCATCGAGAGGAAGCACTACGAGTTCAGGCGAGCGAAGCGTGGAAAGTGGCTGAACGAATTTGCCATTGACAAAGATCAGTTCATTTGCGGTCTCGTGACCGGGAAGGCGGACGGCGTCGATATCGCTCGATGTGAGGGCAGGGGCGGAGCCTTCTTCCTGGAATGCAAAACGGGTATTGAACAGATTCCCGATGCGGGTGTATTTCCATTCCTCGTGTTTGGATGTAGGCACACCAAGCCTGTTGAAGGCCTTGAAGGCTTTCTCGCGCAGGCTGTCCAGTTGTCCATCGGGCCTGTCTTTCTGCAACCTTGTAAATTCTTCTTTAAAATATGCTATGCTGCTCATGCACTTTATTCTTTTTAATTACCTGAAAAATCAGTCGCGCCGCTTAATTCTCCACCGCGTTCCCTGCGTTCACTTCATTCTTGATGAAATCATATCCTCTTTCTTCGAGCTCGAAGGCGAGTTCCTTGGTGCCCGACTTCACAATCCGGCCGTTATACAATACGTGGACAAAGTCCGGTACGATATAGTCCAACAACCTTTGGTAGTGCGTAACAACGAGGACCGCATTATCGGCCGTACGTAATTTATTCACGCCATTGGCAACGATGCGAATGGCGTCGATATCGAGACCGGAGTCGGTCTCATCGAGTATGGCAAATTTTGGTTGGAGCATCGCCATCTGGAAGATCTCATTGCGTTTCTTTTCACCACCGGAGAAGCCTTCATTCAACGGGCGGCTCAATAGCGACTGGTCCATTCCCATGAGCGCCATCTTTTCCTTCATCAGTTTAAGGAAGCCGACGGCGTCAAGTGAATCCTGCCCGCGATATTTCCTAACCTCGTTCACGGCAGTTTTGATAAAATTCGTGGTGCTAAGACCTGGGATCTCCACGGGATACTGGAAGGCGAGGAAGAGTCCTTCACCTGCCCGTGCTTCGGGCGATAGATCGAGGAGGTCCTTGCCCCAGAAATCAACGGTGCCTTCCGACACTTCATAACTTTCGCGGCCCGCCAATACGGAGGCCAGTGTGCTCTTGCCGGAACCATTAGGTCCCATGATCGCATGCACTTCGCCTGGCTTTATTTCGAGATTGATCCCTTTCAGTATTTTCTTGTCTTCAATGCCTGCATGTAAATTGTGAATCGTCAACATGACTAATCTGAGTTTTATTATGAGTTTAATTTTTGATCGTGAATCGTGAGTCGTCAATCGTGAATAGCTTCCTCGCTACGTCGGCCTGACTGTATCTGGAAGTACTTGAAAATTGAACATTGCGTATTGAATATTGAATATTTAAAGCTGTACTCGGTGTGTACCTAATTCTTAATCTCCAATTCACACCTTCTATCCAACGCTTCCTTCAAGACTTATGGCCAGCAGCTTCTGCGCTTCCACAGCAAATTCCATCGGAAGCTGGTTCATCACTTCCTTTGCGAAGCCATTAATGATCAGGGCCACTGCTGCCTCGGTGGGAATGCCACGCTGGTTGCAATAGAACAATTGATCCTCGCCGATCTTCGAAGTTGTGGCTTCGTGCTCTACGATCGAGGTATTATTTCTGACCTCGATGTAAGGGAAGGTATGCGCGCCGCATTTATCGCCCAGGAGAAGTGAATCGCACTGGGAAAAATTTCGCGCATCGGCTGCATTCTTGCTCACATGCACGAGGCCGCGATAACTATTATTGCTGAAGCCGGCCGATATGCCCTTCGACACGATGCGGCTCTTCGTATTCTTTCCCAGATGCATCATCTTGGTGCCGGTATCGGCCTGCTGACGATTATTGGTCACGGCCACCGAATAGAATTCACCGGTAGAATGATCTCCCTTGAGGATCACGCTTGGGTATTTCCAGGTGATGGCAGAGCCTGTCTCCACCTGTGTCCATGAGATCTTTGAATGATGTCCCTTGCAGATCCCGCGTTTTGTAACAAAGTTGTAGATGCCGCCCTTTCCTTCTTTATCGCCGGGATACCAGTTTTGTACGGTGGAATATTTGATCTCTGCGTTGTCCATAGCCACGAGTTCGACAACGGCAGCGTGCAACTGGTTCTGATCGCGCATGGGCGCCGTGCAGCCCTCGAGATAACTTACATAGCTTCCTTCTTCTGCTACGATGAGTGTCCGCTCGAATTGCCCGGTGTTCTCGGCGTTGATCCGGAAATAGGTCGAAAGCTCCATAGGGCAACGAACACCCTTGGGAATATAGCAGAATGAGCCGTCACTGAAGACGGCGGCATTCAATGCAGCGAAATAGTTATCGGTAATGGGAACCACCGAATTAAGGTGTTTCTTTATCAGGTCGGGATGCTCCTGGACCGCCTCGCTCATAGAGCAGAAGATGATACCGAGTTCGGCGAGTTGTTTCTTGAAACTCGTACCGATCGAAACGCTGTCGATGACCGCATCGACGGCAACGCCTGTCAGGCGCTTTTGCTCTTCGAGGGAGATGCCGAGTTTTTCGAATGTCCTCCGGAGTTCGGGATCTACATCGTCGAGACTGCCTGGCGCTATCTTTTGTTTCGGCGCGGAATAATAAATGATGTCCTGGTAATCGATGGCAGGATAATCGATATTCGCCCAGGTGGGTTCTTCACCCGCAATGGTTAACCAATAACGAAAGGCCTTCAGTCTCCATTCGAGCATCCATTCCGGCTCGTTCTTTTTAGCAGAGATAAAACGGATGGTATCCTCCGTCAACCCCTTTGGCGCTTCGTCGGCCTCGATGTCTGTGACGAAGCCATATTTGTAGTCGCCTAACACCGCTTTTTCGATGCTTTCCTCCTCCTGGGTTCTGGGACTCTTGTAAAGTTGATCAGTTTGTGTTTTCATCGGGGCAAAGTTACAAAGGATTTATACAAAAAAGTATAAATCAGATAAAGGGTTAAAAATCAAAGGGGAGAAAGTCAAAATTCAAAAGTAAAAACTCAAAATACTATGGGTTAAAAACCCATAGGTTGGTGTTGCGACTGAAAGTCGCGGGTATAGGCTGAAGCCCATTGAAAACTCTACACTGAAGTGCATTAAAACTATTCCAGAATGAAATTCTGGTCACTGTTTGGA
>DATHKS010000027.1:0-5059 GCA_035488975.1 Chitinophagaceae bacterium
CCGTCGGTTTCGGGAAAGGGATATGGCTATAAAATGGTGGAAGCAATACTTTCGCATTCCAGCCGGCAGGGGTTCAAGAGGATCGAGCTGAGCGTGGCCCTCATCAACGAAAGGGCGATCCGGCTCTATGAGAAATTGGGATTCAGGCAGGAAGGCGTATTGAGAAAGTATTCCCATATCGCCCATGGGGACCAATACCTGGATGAGGCGCTGATGGCCTATTTGTTTCAGTGACGGGCCGGGACCACCGGTCTTTTTGCCCGGTTTTTGGGGTCAAAACCCGGAAGTTATTAGTAGGAGCTGTTGATAAATTATTTTAGTCTGCGAAGGATTTTTCCAATATTTTTAGACAATGCAAGAGCACTACCACCTTCTCCGCACCATTTACGAAATTGTAAAAAACGATCCTCAACCGGAACACTATGGTTGTCGCCCCCGTGAGCTCATCCTCCGTCAGCTCCAGGAGTGGCCCGTTATTCAACAACTGCTTCACAAGCTGGCCGAAGAAAATTTGGTTACCATGGAACAGCAGGATACACTGGTCATTCGCATCACATCTGCAGGTCTTGAAAAAGTAAAGGAGCGCGGTAGCCTCGTTGAGGAATAAAATTTCTATTCCCAGTTTTTTCTTAAGAATCGCAGCCAGTTTTCTCCCATGATATTGTCAATATCTTTTTCTGTATAGCCACGCCGCTGTAACAGGGGAATGATATGTCCGAGATCGGCAATGGTCTCGAGATCGGAAGGGCATTGTTCCTTTCCGAATGCGCCATCGAGATCGGTGCCGATCCCGGTATGTTCACTGTTTCCTGCCAACTGGCAGATATGATCCACATGGTCGATCATCTTCTCCAGGCTGCAATTCATTTCCTTTGGAGTCGATACTCCTCTTATCCACCCAGGCACCATCATCCAGGCATCGAGGGCCGCACCGATCACGGCGCCGCGTTTTATCAATTCCGTTAATTGTTCGTCGCTGAACTGGCGGTTGTGGTTGACCAGCGCCCGGCAATTATTGTGACTGGCCCAAACGGCGCCACGAAAGTGATCGAGCGCCTGCCAGAAGGCATCGTCACAGAGATGCGTGGCATCGAGGATCATATTCAGCCGTTCCATTTCCCGGAGGAGAGCAAGCCCGGCCGAGCCCATCTTCCCGGTAGCATCGGTGCCATTGGCGTATCGCCCTGGTCCATAGTGTGCAGGACCGACCGCCCGGAGGCCATAATTGTAGGCCTTTTCCAGGTGGCCGATCGTCACCAATGAATCGGCTCCTTCGAGACTGAGAATATAACCGATGGCTTTTTTTTCCTTGCTATCCTTATCATTCCACCGGGCGAGGTGGGCATTGAGAGAGTCAAGCCCGGTGATCGCCGTCATCTCGCCCTGTTCTTCCATCATCTTATACCAGGCGAGTTGCGCCTGCGTCTGCGCCCAGGCCTGCTCCGGGGAGTTCCATCCGGGCAAGGGATTGCCCGGCGCCACATATCTCGCTATCTGGGTAGCTACGACCAATCCGATATTGCCTTTCCTTAGATCGGGCAGGGAAACAGTTCCCCGGTGCCGGTCGGGTTTATCCGTCATTCCAGTCTCGCTTTCACGAATGGCAATGACGGGTTGCCGGAGGTCGCGGTTCCATTCCATGGCGTTCATGGCGAGATCTAAATGTGCGTCGACTATCATTGTAAGCAATTCAAAATTCAAAAGGTAAAAATTCAAAAACCTCATTCGAGGAGTCTAACAGTCCCATACACCTATTCCTTACCCGAAGGACAGCCTCCGCTGTAGGAAAAACTTGAGCATTGAATATTGCGTATTGATTATTGAATATTTAAAACCACGCAAACCCATAATGCAAAGACTTTCCTCCTAAACCTCTATCTTTCTATCTCTCCCCACATTCATCCATTCTCCTGTTATCTTCCCGTCTTCTATCGTGTACACCCTTTCATACAAGGCAACAGTGGGACAGATGTGAAAGGGCAGGCCATAGAGGACATCGCCCGTATGAAAAGAATGATCCGGTGCGGCTTCGGCTACAAGATGTTCCTCGCTTTGACTCACCGGGTTCAATGCATTTGTATCGAGGAAGAATATTCTTCTTGTGATCTCATTCTCTGCCGCGACGGATTTATGACCCAGATCGGTAGTGACGATGCCCGTGGCCGGGAGAGAGACGACACGCGTGACAAGCACTGCCGCAGGCAGAAAGTCCTGCTCCGGGCAGCCATCGCTATACCCCTTGTCCCAATAGATGAATGTACCGGGGCTGCATTCCACTTCTTTCCTTTTTGCATGGACCGGAAAGCTCGGCGAACCGCCTGCTATAATAACGGGCACCGCGAGACCCATGCCTTCCAACTCCTTCTTCATGGCCTCCACCTTCCTGAACGCCTCATTGCATTTATCCGTTCGCAGCGAAATATCGAGATCCCTGATATGTCCATCATAGGCATGCAGTCCCGCGGCGATAACGCCCGGCGCCTCCGATAGATAGCGATAGAGCTCGATAGCCGCGCTGCCCGGTTCGATACCGGACCGGTTCATTCCCACGTTGAGATCTATGAATACCCTCAGGCTGATCCCATTCTTTGCGAAGGCCGCGGATTGTTCCCTGGCCGCCTCCATATTATCACTGAGACAGGCAAAGGAAGTATTGGGATATTTTTTCACAAGCGTTATCAGCCGCTGCAACTTCGGACCCAAGGGCTGGTACGCAAGCACCACATCCTTCGCGCCGGTCATGGCCAGCATCTCCGCCTCGGCGATCGTCGCGCATTTAAATTTCCGGATGCCGGCCTCCAGCATAAGTCTCACGGCGCCGGGCGATTTATTCGTCTTTACATGCGGCCGCAGGCGAAGCACATCGCCAACCATGGCTATCGCCGTTTTAATATTCTGCCTCACCCGTTCCGGGTACACCAGCAATGCAGGCGTATCAAGGCTTGCGATATCGCCTGTTTCGAACCAATTATTATTTGACATGGGCGAAAAGTTAATGGACTTCAAAGATCGCTTCTATTTCGACGGCAACATTTCCGGGAAGCGAACCCATTCCAACGGCGCTTCTCACCCCGATCCCGTTTTCATCACCCCATAGCTGGGCAAACAATTCGCTGCAACCATTGATAACGATTGGATGCTTCTCGTATTCAGATGTTGCATTCACCATGCCAAGCAGTTTCACCACCCGCTTGATGCGGCCGAGATCGCCAAGATGTTTCTTTAGTGAAACCAGCATCGCGAGGCCGCACTGCCGTGCCGCGATCTTTCCTTCCTCTTCCGAGAGGTCCTTTCCCAATTTCCCCTTGATATAACTCCCGTTGGTATTCACAGAAACATGCCCCGATACATAGACCAGCGTGCCCTGGGCAAGACAGCTTTTATAAATTCCTTTCGACCCCGGAAGATTGGGAAGCTCCAGGCCCAGTGCAGCCAGTTTCTCTTCGATATTTATTTTTTCCATAAAAAATTTATTTAGATAAAAATGTCTAGGATCAATACACCAATAAGCCCCAAAACGGCGACGATCGTTTCCATTAACGACCACGAACGCATGGTATCCTTTATGCTGAGATTGAAGTATTCTTTGAACATCCAGAACCCGGCATCATTCACATGCGAGAACATGAGACTTCCCGCGCCGATGGATAGCACCATGAGATTGGGATCTGCATGCGACTGGAGAATGATAGGGGACATGATGCCGGCCGTGGTGAGTCCCGCCACGGTTGCCGAGCCCACACACACCCTGATGATCGAGGCAATGAGCCAGCCCAGGAACAGGGGATTGATGCTCCACCCCTGCAGCAGGGACGCGATCTCGCCACTCACTCCGCTGTCGATGAACACCTGTTTCAATGCGCCTGCTCCCGACACAATAAGCAATATCAGCGCGATGTCCTTTACCGCTTCACCATAGAAATCCATGATCTTCCGGAGACTCTTTCCCTGCACAATGCCGAGTGTGTACGTGGACACCAGCAATGAAATGAGCATGACGATCACAGGATCGCCGATGAAGCTAACGATATGTCCTCCCGGAGCGGCGGAGGAGCGAAGGAATGGTATCACGGTGGTGATAATAAGTAGCATGACGGGCAGCAAGGATGATAGAAAGCTATTGGCTGTGCCAGGCAATTCGTTGGCGGGAATATTCTTTGGCTGGAAGGTCTGCAGGGGAACCGACACGATCTTCTTCAACGATCTTGCAAACAACGGCCCGGCTATGATCACGGTGGGAATGGCGATGATGAGGCCATATAACAATGTGAGTCCAAGATTTGCACCGAACTGCGCCACCAGCGCCGTTGGGGCCGGATGTGGAGGCAGGAAGCCATGCGTGACGGATAAGGCGGCGAGCATGGGAAGCCCGACATACACGGCAGGCAACTTCGTCTGGTACACCACGGAAAAGATGAGCGGGACAAGGAGCACGAAGCCCACATTATAGAAGAGGGGAATGCCTACAATGAATCCCGTGATCATCATGGCCCAGAGCAAATACTTCCTGCCGAACAGGCGTATGAGGACCTCCGAAATCTTCTGCGCCGCGCCGCTTTCGGCCACGAGCTTACCGAGCATTGCCCCGAGACAAATGATCACTACGAGCGAGCCAAGCATATCGCCGATTCCCTTCTGTACCGAGGTAGTTATGCCGGTGAGAGGAATCCCCAACATGCCACCGGCAAAGATTGAAACAAGAAGGAATGCGAGAAATGCATTGAACTTTCCCCAGGTGATCAACAGGATGAGTAAAGCGATGCTGGCAAATACGATCAGGAAGGTCATGCGGCGATTTGGATGCTGAAGATAATCTCTTTTTTTTACCAGTAAGGCGTGAGGGGAAGTCAAAAGTCAAAAGTAAAAAGTCAAAAGAACAGCCTCGTGTTTTTTTCCGATAGATGCCTGGGTTGTAGGTACTGGCAGTCTTCCCGCCTTCCCGTTCTTACCGGCAAAAAAATATGCCGGTAAGAACGGGAAGGGTTCACGATTAGGGAAGATGAATGGTTGGTGAATGATCAAATGGTTTGGGTCCTGTCCCGGAGGGACAATTCGTTTG
>DATHKS010000028.1:0-6192 GCA_035488975.1 Chitinophagaceae bacterium
CTATATCAAATCGCTGTTTCATCGCTCACCGAAAAAACCAAAGAATAACCCGCCGGCCTGATACCAACCTCCATTATGCATCATCCCTCTTCTTACCGCGATCCTTCGGGATATATGTTCGAGAAAGATGGAGTGCTTTACCGGCAGGTCAATCTCTCGTTCAGGGATTCGTTCGACCATTTCATTTCGAGCGGCTGCTATGATCATTTCGTCGGGAAGGGATTGCTTATACCCCATGAGACCATACCCGGCCTGCTCACGGGCGACGCGCGTGGATATGCAACGCTGAAGCCACAACTCATACCCTTCATCACCTATCCCTGGGAATGGACCTTTGGCATGCTGAAAGATGCCGCCTTGCTCACACTGCAGCTTGCCAGGGAGGCGCTCCACTACGAGATGATGCTCAAGGATGCTACACCCTACAATGTTCAATGGTACCGCGGTCGGCTGATATTCATCGACACACTTTCCTTCGAGCGATATAGCGAAACGCCGTGGATCGCCTACCGGCAATTCTGTGAACAGTTCCTGGGTCCGCTGCTACTTATGCACTATCAGAAGCTGCCCCTGCAGCCGCTGCAACTGTCCTGGCCCGATGGCATTCCACTAGCAGTCATAAGCAGGCTGCTGCCGAAAAGAACAAAATTCTCCCTGCACACCTACCTGCATATTCACCTGCACGCAAGAGTGTCGGGCAGGAAAGGAAAAAAACAGGCTACGCCACATTTTTCGAAACAGAAATTGCTCACGCTGCTATCGAGCCTCGAGAGCCTGGTGAATAAGCTCCGGTTGGATCCCCAGAAGAGCACCTGGTCCGAATACTACGAAGAAGCATCCGGGCGCGCCAATTACCTGGAAGATAAGAAGGCTATCATCGCGGGATGGCTCGACAAGATACCCGGCCTAAAAACAGGCGCCGATCTCGGCGCAAATGAGGGTGCGTTTGCACGCCTCCTCTCCAAAAGAGAAATCGAGACGCTCGCCGTGGACTTCGATCCATTCTGCATCGACGCCCTTTATAAGGCGATAAAGAAGGACAATGAAAAGAAATTACAGCCGGGCATTCTCGACCTTTCCAATCCCAGCCCCGCCATCGGCGTCAATAATGAAGAACGTATGCCATTCCTGCAACGGGTAAACGTCGATATCGTGCTGGCGCTGGCGCTGGTCCATCACCTTGCAATAGGCAAGAATATTCCCTTTGAAAAGATTGCCGATCTGTTTCATCGATTGGGAAGGATCCTGGTCATCGAGTTCGTACCGAAGACGGACGAGAAGGTGCAGCTGATGCTGGAAACGAAACCGGATATCTACACCGATTACACCGAAGATAATTTCGTCTCCTCCTTCAGCACCTATTTTTCCATTGCTGAAAGGCAGGAAGTCGAAGATACCGGAAGGGTTCTTTTTCTGATGAAGACAAAAAGTTGATAGGTTGATACGTTAATACGCCTCTCTGCATTTATGATAAAGCTGCTCAAGTCATATCCTCTTTTCCTGGTGTTGCTACCCTGCTTCATCCTGCTGCATATCGAGAATGGGTATCATCACCTCATCGATTATCATTTCGTGGTGAAGGAGATCGTGCTCCTCTTCGCCGTTCCATTCGTCGTCTATGGCATCGTATTCCTGCTGGTGCGGTCTTCCCCGAAGACTAACACGATCTCTTTTTGCATACTGCTCGTATTCTTCTTCCTGGGTGAATTGAAGGATATGTTGCGCATTCACTGGCCGTCCGGCCCATTCCAGAAATACACCGTTCTCGTACCGGTCACGCTCATTATCCTTTGCGTGTTGTGTTGGTTCATTTCGCGTACGAGGCACGACCTTCGCAGGATCGTCCTTTTCTTCAATCTCATTTTCATCCTGTTCATCATTATAGAAGCGGCAAGCCTCGAACAGAAACGGACCCCAGCCGCCTATCCCCCGCCTGCAACGTCCTCCTTCAAGCCCTGCAGGGACTGCGCCACACCCGATATCTACTATATCATCTTCGACGGGTATGCTTCATCCGAAATGCTCCGCCAGGATTTCGGGTTCGCCAACGATTCGATCGAAAATTTCCTGCATGAAAGCGGGTTCCGGGTCATTGCCCATTCCAGGAGTAACTATAACCTCACGCCCTTTTCCATTGCCAGTATATTCGATCTCTATTATCTTCCCCGCACCGATACCAGTATCGATTACTACCTGAAAAAATATTTACCGGCAACCCAGGCCGTCTATGCCAGCGCCCTTCCCTCCTTACTGGAGAACCAGGGATATAGTTTCATTAATCATTCCATTTTCAATTTCGCCGGCCATCCCAGCACCGTAAAGCCATTCGATATCTGGAAGGTGAGCAAACTCTACCAGCAACACAATATTCTGAAGAAGATGGATAATGAGATCGGCTGGCAGTATCCTTCCTGGTTGCATGTTAAGATCGGCCCTTCGCCTCCCGGCTATATCTCCACCCGGGATGCACACGACAGCGCCGCACTCAAACAGCTTTTCACCACCATCGGGGAAAAAAGAACGAAGCCTGCCTTCGTCTACACGCATATCTTCATCCCGCACAGCCCTTATTCCTTCGATTCCGCAGGACATAAGATCACTTCTTCATTCGAAATGACCGTGCCGCAGGATAAGGCCGCCTACGTTCAGCAATTGCAGTATGCCAATAAATTAATGATGCAGATCGTCGCATCCATTCAAAAGAAAAGCAAGCCCTCCGTCATCATCATCCAGGGCGATCACGGTTACCGCTTCTTCGACAATGAAAAGAAGGAGGCCGAGTTCCATAATTTTAACGCCATGTTCTTTCCCTCCAATGATTACCATCTTCTAAATGATTCACTCACGAGTGTGAACACCTTCCGTGTTGTACTTAATTCACTCTTCCGTCAGCAATACCCGATGCTGGACGACAGGTTCCTCTTCCTGAAGTATAAATGAGACTACCAGCCTACGCGCCGGCCGAACTTACCCAGGCCGAAGTATTTATTCAGCGTCATGTTCAGGCCAAACTGGTTATAGCCTGTGTTATCCTGGTAGTGTGTCCGCGCATATCTCACCTGCAATTTGTCGAGCAACAACGCGGCGCCGAGTGAAAATCCATTGAGCCCATTGCCTGATTTGCCGATACTGAGTTCCTTGCGGCGCAGGTAATTGTATCCCGCCGTGATCTGCACCTTATCGGCCAGGAAGATATCCGCGGCCAATACGAAATGGCGGAACAATTTATCGGCAGTCAATTTTTTCGTGCTTTCATTGGGAAAGCCATTGGCGTCGTTGAAGGAAATATCATTGTAGGTAATATCGAGCTGGTGCAGGTGATGGGCCGTAACGGAGAAGCCAAACGGCGAATTGGCGAACCGCTGTGTTATCCCCACCTGCAGGTCGAAGGGAAGATCATCCGGTCCGCTGCCCTGGTATGTCTTGAGCTGTGTGCCCATGTTCTTTGCCAGGACTGAGGCGGAAAAAAGCCGCGCGGAATCGAAGTAAAGCAGGCCCACATCCATGGCGATCCCATTGGAGCGGTATGATCCGTAATTTGAATTGATGAATTTGAATGTCGCTCCGAGGTTCCATTTCTCCAGGTAACTATGAGAAGCCGAGACCTGCATCACCCAATCCGTAGGGCGAAATCTACCCAGCTCGTTTCCCGAGGCATCCGTCTGTGGCAGGTTTCCATAGTCGAGATAACTGAGTCCCCAGGAGAAACTGGTCTTGATACGGGGATGATAGTAGGCGAGCGAGAGATGATAATCCGTAATGCCATCGTAGAGGCTATTGAATACTGCATTCAGTTGAGAATGCATGGCTGGTTTCAATAAGGCCGGGTTGTTGAAGGCAAGCCCGACATCATTAGATTGCTGGGAAACATTGATGCCACCCAGTGCAGAGAGCTGCGGCGTTTGAGGCAGGCGGAGGAAATTAAAAACGGTGCTGCCACCGAGCGTCTGTGCCCCGGCCCATTCGCCAGCTACCAGGAGTGATATGGTAATGATTCGCTTCACGGCTACGAATGTAAGACATCGGCTGAAAGTCAAAATTCAAAATTGAAAATTAAAAAATTGCGTGATGGTCGAAATTGCATTTGGCCGTTTGCGTGTCTCTTTTACTTTTTATCTTTTAATTTTCATTCTTTTTGTCGCCGACGAGTGGAAAACTGATTTGAATTACATTTGTACAGCAGGGCCTCCTGTCACTACTATGGGAAAAATCGCTTTTCTACGATCTTCATTACGCCGGTACCCGCTTTTCCTCCTGACCATCCCATTCGTTTTCCTCGTACACACCGCCAATCAATATTTCGGCCTGCTTCATTGGAAATACATCGTCACCGACCTGCTGCTTTATCTCACCGTTCCCATACTCATTTATTTCCTGCTGGCAATGGCCTGGCGCTCGTACCGGAAATCAGGCATCGTCCTGTTCGTATCCCTCGTCATCTTCTACTTCTTTCATGTACTCTATGACGGGCTGAAGATCTCCGCATCGTTTTCGTTCCTGGGACGTTATTCCATCTGGGTTCCATTGATCGCCGGCGGGATGATCGTTCTTATCATTTACTTATTCCGGTCACGGAAATCATTTGACCGGTTCTACTTCGTTGCCAATACACTCTTTCTCCTGCTGCTGGCCGGCGGGCTCGTACAGTACGCCCAACTCAGCCTCACCGGCGGACTTCATAAGCAGGACCAGGCCGACCCGGAGAAGAAGTTGCAGGAGGCCTACCGCCGCTGTGATACCTGCAGCAACCCCGATATCTATTTTCTCCTCTTCGATGAATACACCAATTCAAAGACGCTCGCTACCGAATTCGGCTATGAAAATTCATTTATAGAAAACCGGCTCGGCGCAAGAGGTTTTCATATACCTCACGCGTCCAGGAGTAATTACAATTTCACCCATATGGCGCTGGGTTCGGAGTTGAACCTCTCCTATCTCGCAAACCTCGGCAGCGACAGGCATTTCTATACCAAGGATTTTCTTCGGGCCTATTATACTGTTTTCAATAATGAATTCGCAGGCATACTGAAGAAGCAGGGATACAGCATCCGGAACTATTCGATATTCGATATGGCGGGTTCACCCGTTCTCACCACAGCATTCCTTACAGAATTGACCTGGCGTTCGGTGATCGGTCAGACATTCTTCCATAAACTAAGACGGGATATCGGCTGGCAACTCAACAAGATCACGGGAGGCAATAAGACCGTTCCACAAGAATTTATCACGAAGTCGGAGCATGATATGGAGCGGATAAAAAAGTCGTTCGATGGTGTAGTTGCGGAAGCGAAGGCGAAATCCTCCGCGCCGCGGTTTATTTATGCGCACTTCCTTGTTCCACATGAGACCTATTATTTCGATAGCCTGGGAAAACGCCTGGACATGATGCATACCGCCGAAGGGAAAGCAAGCAAGGAAGACTATCTCGCGCAACTAATCTATGCCAACCGGTTCATCATGGCGCCACTGGTGGATTCGATCTTTGAAAATGCAAGGCGGCCATTCGTCATCGTCATTCAAGGCGATCATGGATACCGCTTCTGGCCGGCTGCTAAAGTGGACCTCGAGTTCGAGAACTTCAGTGCTATTTATTTTCCAAATGGGAATTACGATACTATCGGGGACTCTCTTTCCTCTGTCAATACGTTTCGCATAGTGCTCAATAAATATTTCCACACCAGTTACCCGCTGCTGAAAGACACTGCCATCAACCTGTACAAGACGAATAGTTATTGAAGAGATAACGTAGTGGATGGAGGAATAGGGAATTAGGAATTAGGAATTGGGCTTCATGCGAAATCTCCCATTTGATCGAACACTTCAATCATAAAATTAAAATATTTCCGCGCACTCCCGAATTGATATTGGCGTGAATGCGGGAGGCCTAATTCCCAATCCCTAATTCCCTATTCCCTATCCCTTGACTGCTTAACTATTCAATGCCAGCTCGAGTACCTGGTTCATTGTTTTTACATAATGGAAATTGATACCCTTGATGAAATCGGATTCGATCTCCTCCACGTCCTTCTCATTCTGCCAGCAAAGGATGATCTCCTTCAGGCCGGCACGCTTAGCCGCGAGGACCTTTTCCTTTATTCCACCCACAGGAAGTACCTGCCCGCGAAGTGTGATCTCTCCCGTCATCGCGAGGAACGGTTTCACCTTCTTACCGGTGAGCGCCGAGGCGATAGC
>DATHKS010000029.1:0-2847 GCA_035488975.1 Chitinophagaceae bacterium
AGATTTGTTCTCCCTGATCAGGCGGGCGAATTTCTTGGAACCGGTGACATTGGTTCGTTCGCCTACATTAATAAAGTTCGTTTCGGGTCTTACTACCAGCGGCTCGAGACCCGAGAGACGCAAGAAAGGTTTAATTGTTGCCATGTTGAATTGAACCACAAAGACCCGAAGGCACAAAGCGGCACTAAGTTTTTATAGTATGATTCTTTTTATTCCGTCTTTCATTAATGGCACATGAAAATTTAAGAGAAACCCGAGCCTTTTCCCAGTCAACTTCAGGTAGCTCAACAACTGGGCCTCCCAAACCGGATGAAAATTCTCCTGCGCCTTGAGCTCGATCACAACCAAATCCTCTATCAACAGGTCCAAACGTAGCCCATCATCTATCTTTAAGGACTTATAATAAATGGGCACCATCTTTTGTTTTTCGAACTGAATGTCGCGTAGATACAGCTCGTAACACAAACATTTTGCATAGACACTTTCCAGGAGTCCCGATCCAAGTTCTTTGTGAAGCCCGACTGCAATATCCACTATCAAGGTGGCGAGACTTTCTTCACTGCGGGACAGCTGATCGAACATGACTTTGTGTTACTTTGGGCCTTTGTGCCTTCGTGGTTCAAAAGTGAACCTAGTAACTCAGCTCTACAACAGGTAAACCTCGGGGTTTTACTGTTTTTACATGCTCCGCAATATGCCTTATATGATCCGGTGTTGTGCCGCAACATCCGCCAACGATATTCACAAATCCTTCCTTCGCCCACTCTTCCAGGTAATGACCGGTATCTGCCGGCTCTTCATCATATTCTCCCATCGCATTCGGCAAGCCTGCATTCGGATAAGCCGATACATAGCAACTTGCGATCTGCGACAATTCTTCGATATAAGGCCGCATTTCCTTTGCTCCCAATGCACAATTCAAACCAACACTCAGCGGCTTTGCATGCATGATGGAAGTATAGAATGCCTCCAGTGTCTGTCCACTCAATGTGCGCCCCGATGCATCGGTGATAGTACCGCTGATCATCACCGGTAAGGAAGGCTTCTTCGTATCCCTGAAATATTTCTTAATGGCGAAAATCGCCGCCTTCGCATTCAATGTATCGAAGATCGTCTCGATGAGCAAGAGGTCCACACCACCATCCACGAGACCCTGCACCTGCTCGTAATAGGCAGCTACTACTTCGTCGAAGGTCACCGCGCGGTAGCCCGGGTTGTTGACATCGGGAGAAAGACTCAGGGTCTTGTTCAATGGACCGATTGCGCCCGCAACGAATCTTGGTTTCGACGGATCCTTCGAGGTATAGTCATCGGCCGCCTTCCGCGCGAGTCTCGCGCCTTCAACACTCATTTCGTAAGCAAGCGACTCCATTTCGAAATCCGCTTGTGCAATCACCGTAGAGGCAAAGGTGTTGGTCTCGATGATATCGGCACCCGCATCCAGGTATTGCCGGTGAATGCCTTCGATGATATCCGGTTGCGTCAGGTTAAGCAGATCGCTATTGTTCTTTACATCGAGTTTCCAATCCTTGAACCGTTCACCACGGTATGTTTCCTCTGTCGGCTTGTGCCGCTGGATCATGGTGCCCATGGCGCCGTCGATGATGAGGATGCGTTTTTCAAGTTCTTTTCTGATGTCCATAAGAGTATATTTAAAATTCACACGGTCCCGCCAATGTCCCGCCAATGCGGGAGGAGGGCCATAGCTCACAGGATCGGTTGAACCGTCAGTGGATGTTCTTATAAACGTTGGAAAACCGGTGAGGGAGTTTCTTGACGTTTATTAGTTCATTTTTCCCTGGGATACCAGCTCTTCCAATGCCTGGAATGGGCTGACCGGGGTGACAGGTCGAACAATAAACAAATCCACCTGTGAAAGGCAAAGTTACTATAACTATTAATACTAACAAATAGCATTCGCCGCCTGCTGAGGGTATTCAACCGCCGAAAGAGGGTGAGATTGGAAAGGGTTAACCCGATGGGCCATAACCCTACTTATTGACGTAGTTCTCGACCGGCAGGCGATTCTGGAGGCTTCTCGCCAGCGTCATCTCATCGGCATACTCCAATTCGCCGCCGAAGGCAATACCCCTGGCGATGGTGGTGACACGGAGTTGGAAGGCGTGAAGCTTCTTCTGAATATAGTAGATGGTGGTATCGCCCTGGATGGTAGGATTGAGGGCAAATATCAATTCCTCCGTCTTCTCCTTTTCTATCCGGTTGACGAGTGTCTCGATGTTGAGCTGATCCGGCCCGATACCATCCAATGGGGAAACGACTCCACCAAGCACGTGGTACACGCCGTTGTATTGCTGTGTACTTTCTATGGCGATCACATCCCGGATGTTCTCCACTACGCAGATCATTTCGTTCTTGCGCATGGAATTGGCGCAGATAGAGCAGATATCGCCATCGGCCACATTGAAGCAACGCTGGCAGAACTTGATCTCCGTTCTCATCCTCGCGATCACCTCACTGAAATGTTTTACCTCGTTGGTATTCTGCTTCAACAAATGCAGGACAAGGCGAAGCGCAGTCTTCTTGCCGATGCCGGGCAGTTTGGCAAATTCATTTACCGCATTTTCCAAAAGTGACGATGAGAATTGCATGGTGCAAAGATAAACATTGCCGGACTGATGCCGAAGGAGCCCGTGAATCAACGCTGATTCACCGGGTTCAGGAGGCTTCTCGGCCCGCCCTGTACGCCCACCGGAGGTCTTGTCGTCGGAGCGGCTACGGCATTCACGTCTATTTCGAAGTCGTTATCGAGGTTAGCCTTGACGATGATCTTCCTTTGAATGGGTTTTACCGACTCCGGCTGCAAATGCTTACCGAAGAACTCGCCCG